>RKSL01000049.1 GCA_008633435.1 Candidatus Desulfobulbus rimicarensis
ATAGGTCCGTTTCGGGCAGTGAAAACCCGTTTTCATCTATCCCACCCCTGGTGGATACCACTGACGTTTTTTGCCGAATGCAGTGGCCTTGTCTGGGCAATATGGCTGTACCTGCAGGGACCGCGTTATGTGAAATGTTAACAGGATTATGAAATTTTGAAAGATCTGCTTTATCCTCTCATACTTCTGGGCCTTGTACTGAGCTTCTCAAACTGGCGGCAGGGGATGCTGCTCTGTATTGCTGCCGGTCTGCTGGCCGGGCCGATCCGGAAAGTTATGCCCGGCCAGCCGGTGTATTTTGTTGTCCTGGTTGGGGTGTTTGTGGCCGTGGTTTCTGCAGGGTTTATCTCGCAATACGGCCGGTTCAGGCTCAAACATCTCGGGCCGCTCTATCAGTGCCTGAGACAGCCGGGCACACTGCTGTTTGCCTGGCTGGGTGTTGAGGCTCTGCAGTCGTTTGTCCGTTACGGTAGCCCGGTGCTGATCGGGATCGGCCTGCTGTCGTATCTGGCACCGGTGCCGGCATTTCTTCTGGCCTATTATTACGGGCTGCGGCCGGGCAATGTGGTTCGTTTTATCAAAGTCTATGTGGGCTGTTCCGTGCTCATGCTCAGCGGAGTGTATCTGGCCTATTTTGGCGTTGACTGGGCTGTGCTGAAAGAGGTGGGTTCTGGTTTGACTCTTTATATCCCCGGTGGGATTCTTGATATTTATCCAGGTTTTTTTCGCAGCACGGAAATTGCCGCCTGGCATGCAGGGGCTGCAATCTGTCTTTTGCTGACCTTGACAGTATCGGGCATTATTCGCTGGCCCAGGGCGGTTATAGCTGTGCTAGTTCTGCTGCTGCTTGTTGCCGGTGTTCTGACCGGGCGCCGCAAGATGATCATGGAGGTGTTTATCTTTGTCTGTCTCTATGGCGGCCTGCTGCTCTGGTTCAGGCGTGGCGCCGGACGCCTGGTTGTTGTCAGCGTGCTGATGGCGGCCATGCTGGGCTTTGCCGGAATGTTCGGGCTGGCTGATTCTTCTTCGGTTGATCGCCTGGATCCTTACCTGAACAGGGGCGTCACCGTGTTTGAGGATGCCGGAGAACGGTTTTCCGGTCTTGGCCTGAATGCCATTGCCTGGGCCACCCAGGGGTATGGCTTTTTCGGCGGCGGCCTGGGCGTGGCCACCCAGGGCGGTCAGCATTTTGGCGGCGGGGCCGGACGATTTGGCGGAGCCGGTGAGGGCGGTCTGGGCAAGGTCACCGCAGAGTTAGGCCTGCCCGGCCTGTTTCTTGTGCTCTGGATGGCTGTAAATCTGTTCAAGTATCAATGGCGCATGCTGCAGGTTATGGCGAGGCGAAAAACCCCGCTGGTGGTGTTCTGGTTTGGCCTGCTTGCTTTTCTTGCGGCCAATGTACCCATGTTTATCGTGGCCAGTCAGGCCTTTGGTGATCTGTTTATTCTCCTGCTCCTGGGTTGGATATTCGGCTTTACAGTGGCTCTGTCCCGGGGGGTGTTGACAGTCGGCTGTCTAACTGTTGCCCGTGTTCAGAAGGTTGAAGGCTGTGAGCAGAAAATCCCGGCATCCTCCGGCGCAGGGACTGTCGTCTCCGGGCCCGGCTCATGAAAATTGCCATAGTAGCCACCCATCCCATCCAGTATCATATTCCCTGGTATCAGGAACTTTCCCGCAGGACTGATCTGTCGATCTGCGTGTATTACGGCTGTATTCCCGATGCACAGGGACAGGGGGGCGGATTTGATATGGCCTTTGAGTGGGATATTCCCCTGTTTGAGGGGTATCAATGGGAGCTGCTGGATAATTACCGGAAAAAGCCGGGTATTGATGGTTTCTTTGCCAGTATTCTCCGGGGATTTGGCCGTGTTCTGCGGCAGGAAAAGCCGGATGTGGTTATTTTGACCGGATGGCAGGCATGGCCGCTTTTGCAGGGCTTGTTCTGGTGTGTACTGCTTGGGATACCGCGGATTGTACGGGGCGAGTCCAACGGCATGAAACCCAGGAACTGGAAAGTAGGGTGCATCCACCGGATGCTGCTCCCCTGGTATAACGGATTTTTAGCCATTGGCAAGGCAAACAGGCTGTTTTACAAAACCTATGGTATTGCAGAAGAGAGAATTTTTCCCTGCCCCTATTTTGTCGATAACAGACGGCTTGCAGCCCAGGCCGAAACCGTGCAGTGCAGGCGCGAGCAGCTGCGGAATCAATGGCAGATTCCCCGCAAGGCGGTTTGTTTTCTCTACATGGGCAAGCTGGTTGCAAAAAAGAGGATTATGGACCAGCTGGCAGCCCTGGAACTTGCCCTGGCCGATAATCCGAACCTGCATCTGCTTGTGGCAGGCAGCGGCGAGCTTATGGATACGGCCAGGGGGTATGCTGCTGATAAACAGCTGCCAGTCACCTTTGCCGGTTTTCTCAACCAGACAGAAATTACCCGGGCCTATATTGCCGCAGATTGCCTGATTCTCTCTTCTGACTACGATGAAACCTGGGGTCTGGTGGTCAACGAGGCAATGGTTCACGGCCTGCCCGCCATTGTCAGTGACCGGGCAGGCTGCGGCCCGGACCTGATAGAGGAGGGCAGAACAGGCTTTGTGTACCCGTTTGCAGATATACAGAAACTGGCGGACAAGATACTGGATATTGCCCGGAACCAGAATCGGCTGCGGGAAATGGGTGCCCATGCCCGAGATCTGGTGCTGCAGGAGTATACTGTAGAAAAGGCCGTGGACGGTGTAATCCCGGGGTTAGTCTGGGGCATCGCCCGGGTGCTGAATTTGACAAAATGACCGTCAAAGTTTATATTTCAAAGTATAAACTAATACGGGGAGGTCGTATGAAAGCAACGGCAAAAGACCTGCGATTTCATTCCAGACAGTTAATTGATACGGTAAACCGCGGGGAAGAAGTTGTAATAACTTTTCGGGGAAAACCTTGTGCCCGGCTTGTTCCTTTTGAAGAACAAAAAAGCAAGGTAAGCAGTAACGTATTTGGCATGTGGAAAGATCATGATTTAACTGAAAATGTTGATGAATATGTCCGGAGCCTTAGAAAAGGCCGGTTCTGATGATAATTGATACGGACGTTCTTATCTGGTATCTGCGGGGCAATGAAAAAGCTTTTCGAGTTATTGAAGAGTTAGACAGTTTTTCAATATCAGTCATCTCGTATATGGAACTTGTCCAGGGAATGAGAAATAAAAAAGAACTGAACAGCCTGCGCCGGGCACTGCATGCGTGGCACACAGATATCCTCTATATTTCAGAGGATATATCAGCCCAGGCAATGTTCGCCGTTGAACAGCATTTTTTGAGTCACTCCCTGCAATTAGCCGAAGCACTTATTGGGGCTACCGCAATACATCACGGTCTGTCGCTTCTTACTGGAAACGATAAACACTATACAATAATGCAGAGGATTCAGATTAAACGGTTCAGGCCGTAATCCTGGATAATCACATCGGGAAATTCCTGTGCAGTGTCTCGATATTCTTTGAGGTCGCCGGTTTGTTTTGTTAACAGTTTACCATGACTTCTTTCCCATAATATTCCCGGTCATTCGGCCTGATTGATGAAAATTCTCCATGTTGTGCCCTCATACCTGCCGGCAGTCCGCTATGGCGGGCCGATTTATTCGGTGCATGGGTTGTGCCGGGCACTGGTCGGCCTGGGGCACGAGGTGCATGTCTTTACCACCAGCGTGGACGGCGAGACAGACAGTGAGGTCGCCCTGGCAGAAGCGGTTGATGTTGACGGGGTTGCGGTCTGGTATTTCCCCTCGAAACGACTGCGGCGGCTCTATTATGCCCCGGCCATGCAGGCCATGCTTGCACAACAGATGCAGGATTTTGACCTGGTACATCTCCACTCTGTTTTTCTCTGGCCCACCTGGGCGGCTGCCCGGGCTGCACGCAGGGCCGGTGTACCCTATGTGCTTTCACCACGGGGAATGCTGGTCAAGGATTTGATCCGACGCAAGAGCAGGTGGCTGAAAACCGCCTGGATACGACTGATCGAAAAAAAAAATATAGAAAAAGCTGCAGCCGTTCATGTAACATCAAAGCGGGAGGCAGCTGATCTGGCAGAGTTTG
>RKSL01000050.1 GCA_008633435.1 Candidatus Desulfobulbus rimicarensis
ATAATCTCAGTAACAGAAAAGAGGCTCCTTTTATTTCTGTAAACTGTGCAGCCCTTGCCGGATCACTGCTGGAAAGCGAGTTGTTCGGTCATGAAAAAGGGGCGTTTACCGACGCGATAACGATGCGCAAAGGACGTTTTGAGCTGGCCAATTCCGGTACATTATTCCTTGATGAAATCGGTGAAATGCCAACATCACTTCAGGCAAAATTATTACGGGTTCTACAGGAACGCTCCTTTGAACGGGTGGGAGGAAGCACGACACTTGATGTTGATGTACGCATTCTTGCAGCCACCAACAAAGACTTAAAAGATGAGGTGGAAAAAGGAAATTTCCGTGAAGATCTCTATTATCGCCTCAATGTCATCCACATTCATTTAGCCCCTCTCCGGGATCGCCTGGATGATATCCCAGCTCTTGTCGATCACTTTATCAAGAAAAATGCACAACGACTGAACCGGGAGAAAATAGACATTTCAGCCGAGGCCTTACGTCTGCTGGTGAGTCTGCCATGGGAAGGCAATATCCGTGAACTGGAAAATACCATTGAACGCGCGGCCATACTCTGCAACAACGAGACTATTGAGGCCGAAGATGTCCAACCCGACAGCAGCAGCCTTCCGGCAAGCCAGGAATGGAGTACGGGGCTTGAGCTTGAGCAATTTATACCAGAAGGGCTGAGTCTATCAGAAGTCTTAAATGGTATAGAAGAAAAGCTTGTCCGTCAGGCTTTGGAAGAGGCAAACAATGTTCAGGCACGGGCAGCTGAAAAGCTCGGCATAACCAAGAGCCTGCTCCAGTATAAAATGAAAAAATACAAGCTCAAACGCAAAAAGAAATAGCCCGGCCCATCAAGAGCTGCCAAAGACATCCGGGAGCGGATGTCCGGGATCACGCCCGCCCCAATTCAGCTTGTTACGCAGAATGGTAAAATAGCCTTTATGGGGTGAGCTGATGAGACTTAACGGTTTGGGGGCTGCCTCAACCACCAGGAAATCATTGGCCTGCATGGTCCAGCAGGGACGTCCATCGACAATAATCCTGACATTTATTGAAGGTGGTGCCAGCTGGGTGGTTACCCTGGTGGATGGCGCAAGCAGGACTGGTCTTGACTCAAGCATAAACGGGCAGATAGGAGTGACCAGCAGCGTTTTAAGCTCAGCATGGGCAATCGGGCCACCGGCTGAGAGATTATACGCTGTTGACCCTGTCGGCGTCGAGATGATCAGTCCATCCGCTTTATAGGTGGTAATGTATTCCTGATCAGCCCAGCAGCCCAGCCGCATCACTGGTGCGGTGCTCCCTTTCACAATAACCACCTCATTTAAGGCAAAACTGGGTTCACCTGACGGCTCTCCATTTTCACCAAGTAATCGTGCCCTCAACATCATCCGTTCTTCAATCCGCACCTGATCTGCCAGTATTGCCTCAAGAGCAGGATACATTTCAGCAGCCGCAACCTCGGTTAAAAAGCCAAGATCACCCAAGTTAATGCCTACCACAGGTATCGAGTAATGTGAAGCCTGGGCTGCAACATGAAGGAGCGTACCATCCCCGCCCAGAATGGTGAGAATATCCATGTCTGGATCAATGGTATCAATTTCTGCCTTAATAGAACGTTGTCCATACCAGTGGGCAAGCTGCTCCCCTATCCGGCGGACTTCCGGTGAATTCTTCCTGGTAATGATCCCGGCATAACGGATATTCATTGCTTGCTATTCACCAAGGGCTTTTGATTTATCCGTTGCCGCCTTGACTGCACCCATAACAGCAGCGCGAATACCACCATGCTCAAGAACCTGCAACCCGGTAATGGTTGTTCCCCCCGGAGAAGTAACCATTCCTTTCAGTACAGCTGGTGCCTTTCCTGTTTCAAGCCCCATCTTGGCAGAACCATAGACCGTCTGCAGCACGAGCTGTTCGGCAATAGGTCGGGGAAGCCCAGCCAACACGCCGCCATCAATCATCGCCTCAATAAAAGTAAAAACATATCCCGGCCCGGAGCCACTTAAACCGGTGACCGCATCAATGAGGTTTTCAGGAACTTCCACACAGGTGCCAACCGCAGTAAAGATCTTCAGCGCCATGGCAATATCATCAGCTCCGGCAACACTGTTACCACTGAGCGCGGACGCACCAGCCAGGACAAGAGCCGGAGTATTGGGCATCACTCTGATGAGACGCCTGTTCTCGCCAAGTCCGTTTTTCAGTTGTTCCAGGGTCACTCCTGCTGCAATGGACATGATAAGATGATCTGCTGTGAGCAGTTTTTTATACAAGCCAAGAACAGTATCCATAACCTGAGGTTTTACAGCAAAAATCACCACCTGACTGTTTTCTGCCAGTACATCGGGCCGATCTGTGACAGCAATCTGATAGGTACTACGCAGGTAATCCTGCCGCTCGGCAAATGGTTCTGCAACCGTCACTTTTTCCGGTTGGATCAGGCCTGACTGCAATAACCCCCGCACCAGCGCCTCACCCATCTGTCCGCCACCAATTAATCCTATAGATTCAATGTTATTCATCGTCTGCTCTTTGAATGTCGTTTGGTTATTCTTAAAGGTCTAATCATGCTCTTTGGAGACTTTGCAAGCCGCATGGGGGATACCTCCTCCCGGCCATGCTGTATAACGAAATGAAAGAGTTACAACTCAGACGCTATACGTTGTTGAGGCTACTTTACCGCCCTTCCCTGTCCAATCGGTATGAAAAAATTTCCCTCTGGGCTGATCAAGACGCTCATACGTATGGGCGCCAAAATAATCACGCTGTGCCTGGAGAAGATTTGCCGGTAAACGGCTGCTGCGGTAGCCATCAAAGAAATTCAATCCTGACGACATGGCTGGTACAGGAATACCAAGTTGTGCAGCCAGCATGACAATGCTACGCCAGCCCTGCTGATGTTTTTGTATCTGTTCATTAAAAAAGGGATCAAGCAGCAGGTTTTCAAGACCAGGATTTTTGGCAAAAGCCTGTTTGATATTATCCAGAAAAACGCTGCGAATTATGCATCCCCCTCTCCACATCAAGGCGATAGCACCATATTGCAGATTCCAGCCATACTCGTGTGCAGCTTCTCGCATAAGCATATAGCCCTGGGCGTAGGAGATTATTTTTGCACAATACAGAGCCGATTCAATATCGTTAACAGCACGGGTTGTATCGCCGCTGAAGTTTTCTTCAGGCCCTGTTAGCAGAGCTGAACTCTTTTCCCGTTCTTCTTTCATTGCTGAAAGACATCTTGAAAATACAGCCTCGCCAATCAGGGTCAGAGGTACACCAAGATCAAGAGCACTGATTCCTGTCCACTTTCCGGTTCCTTTTTGCCCGGCTGTATCCAGAATACCATTGAGCAACGGAGAACCATTTTCATCTTTATACCCTAAAATATGGGCAGAAATCTCCATCAGGTAGGAGTCAAGAATCCCTTTGTTCCACGCTGAAAATGTTTTATGGATCTGACTGACCTCAAGATCAAGACCACGCTGCATGAAATCATAGGCTTCACAGATAAGCTGCATATCGCCATATTCGATACCATTATGCACCATTTTCACATAATGACCAGCCCCGCCTTCACCTACCCATTCGCAACAGGGCGTATCATCAACTTTAGCGGCAATCGCCTGAAACATTTCCTTTACATAAGGCCATGCCTCAGGGTTGCCACCGGGCATGATCGACGGCCCGAAACGGGCACCTTCTTCGCCTCCGGAAATACCTGTGCCTATAAAAAGAATGCCTTTGTCCGCAAGTTCACGGGTGCGTCGCTCAGTATCTGTAAACTTTGAATTCCCACCATCAATCAGGATGTCTCCCTGGTCAAGAAACGGTAAAACCTGTTCAATAACACTGTCTACCACCCGGCCGGCCTTGACCATCAACATTACCCGACGTGGTTTTTGAAGTGAAGCCACCAGTTCCTGTAATGTACGGGTTCCAATAATCTTTGTCCCCCTGGCCGGCCCATCCATAAATGCATCGACCTTGGCAGTTGTCCGGTTATAGGCGGCAACCCTGAATCCGTGATCATTAAGGTTCAGCACCAGATTTTGTCCCATTACTGCAAGACCAATCAAGCCGATGTCTGCCTTTTTCATGAAATGCTCCTTTATCCTTGAGAATTTACGTATTTGAAAGTCCTGAGTTCCCATGAGTTTATGTTTATCATAGCGAAATCCAGAGTTTTCATCATGGCTGGCTAATGCCTGTCCAGAAATGAGCAATTTCGTTCAAAATCTGGTAAGCGCAGACTCCGGGGACTGCGAAAAAAATAAGCGCAGGCATATACATGATTTCGGAGTCTACGCTGACCTCCGAGCAGTATTTTTGAGCATGACGCAGAGTTTGGGCGAAAGAGCCTTTTCTGGACAGGCACTGGCTAACCTGATTCATTGATACAGGTTTGTTGCAAATACAGTTTTTGAGTCAATCATACTATTATTGCTCCAGGAAACAATTGCAAATCAATAATGAGTGTTTTTTCCCAACGCTCATATCCAAATTATATTTTAGATAGTAATACCAACAAAATACACATTTTTAATGCATAAAAAATAGCTGTCGCCATATTGACAAATCTTAATAAATGACCATTTTATTCTGTAGGAACAACGGGCACTCCAACCAAGTCCACAACGAACACTTTTTACACAAGGGGGGAACATGAAGGTAACGATAAGCGAAGTCGTCATTCCGGTAGATTTTTCAAGCAATATGAATAAAGTCGTTGACTATGGACTCTCCATGGCTGATATAATGAGTGCCAACGTCCGATTCCTGCATGTTGTTGATGATTTCCAGGGCTATGATATGATGTTGGTACATCCATCATTTCGAGGCATGACTGAAGATCTCAAAGGTGAGGCAGAAGCACGGATGAAAACCCTGGTTAACGACAACAGTGAGCGAGCAGGAGAAGTACGTGGCGATGTTGCCGTGGGTTATGCAACTGATGAGATTGTCGATTATGCCAAAAAAAATAATACGGACATGATTATCATCGGAACCCACGGAACCAAGGGCTTTGAACGTGTTCTTATGGGGTCAACAGCCAGCGAAGTAGTGAAGAAAGCACCATGCCCTGTTCTGGTATTTAATCCATTTAAATAATTGTAATACACAACTGGAGCCAGCCCGCTGCCTGTTGCGACACTATTTGCAACAGGCAGATTTGTCTTGAAGGAGCAACGGGCAACTCTTTTCTACCACCCATGAGGAGTATCTATGTTTCGTTCAGTTCTTTTACTCTCTGCCCTTGCCCTACCGACCGCCCTCTTTACCCTGAATCCTGTTCTTGCGGCTCAGGATGAAGCCCCATGTACATCACTGGTTGTCATGTATTGTAACTCCTGCCATAGCAGTAAACGAATTTGTAAGGGATTGAAGGTGAAAGACGCATCCTCCTGGAAAAAAACCATTACAACCATGGCAGAATACGGTGACATTGACCAAGCCACCCAGCAACAGGTACTTGAGTGTCTGAGCAATAAAAAGGCTGACGATCCGGCAATTTGCCCTCAATAATTTCTTTTAGACAGTCCTCTTTGCCACCAACACGCAAGCGTACCAATATCGCGTATTCGGGTGAACAGTGCCTACTCAAAACAAGCGTTAATGTACTGTTGTGCAGAAGGATGCTCACGGCCCATCAAAAAGCAGTACCCAGGTTTTCAAACACATAATCACCCAACAACATAAATATATTCCTATGGCTGCCTCTCTAAATACAACTCTTGGTACAACGCAAATCATCTGGGATCTCAGTGCTCTTTATGCATCAATCCATGATGAGCTTCTTAAAGATGACATAGACCTCTGCATCCAGGAGGCAGACCTGCTCAGAGAACAATGTGAAGGTCAACTGACCTCTCTTTCCCCAACAGAATTTCTCCGCACGGTTAAACGGATTGAACGGATTCAAATCAACCTTGGTCGCATTGAGACCTTTGCATTTCTCAACTTTGTCACCCAGGTAAAAAATCCAGAAGCAGGTGCTTTTTTGCAGCAATGTAAGGAAGAGGCAAGCTCGATTAATAGAAAACTGGTCTTTTTTGATCTGGAATGGGCACAGATGGATAAAAACAATGCGAACAGAATTCTTGCCGCTGAAGAAATTGCCCCATACCGCCATTATCTGAAAAATCTCAGACGATATGCTGATCATCTTCTTTCCCATGACCAGGAAGCTCTTCTGGTAGAACTCTCGCCCGTGGGAAAAGATTCCTGGCTCAATCTCTTTGAAAAGCTCATGGGCCATCTTGAGTTCGGCGCCAAAAAACGCTCTGAAGAAGAAGTCCTCAGTGATCTCTACAATACCAGCCGTGAGGTGCGCAGGCAGGCAGCTGCCGATCTCACGCAAGGGCTTGAAAGCCAGTTACATATTCTTACTCATATTTTCAACACCATTCTGGCTGAAAAAATGGTTACAGACCGGTTGCGACATTATCCGACCTGGATCAGTACCAGAAACCTTTCCAACGAACTGGACAACCAAACAGTTGACACCTTGATTACCAGTACAACCAGCCGATACGATATTGTACAAAAATATTACAAGTTGAAAAAAGAGATGCTTGGCCTTAA
>RKSL01000051.1 GCA_008633435.1 Candidatus Desulfobulbus rimicarensis
CGGATGGAGTTCATCTTTTAGAGCAGCATACCAAAGTTGGGCCATGAAACTATATCCCTTGGAGTTAAGATGGAGCCCGTCGCCGGAATTAAATCCTGGCCAGCGTTCTCCTGATGATCCGGCAAAGGGATTGTACATATCTACGAAAGGGATATAGTTTCATGGCCCAACTTTGGTATGCTGCTCTAAAAGATGAACTCCATCCGGCGGCAGGGCTTCCCTGGTTGCCTCTACTATTGCTTGAAAACAACTAAAATATTCTTAAAAAGATTAAATCTGTTCAAATCTTATTAGACATTCTTACTTTTCAATCATCACGAAATACGTTTTTATTCCGTTGTTTTTTTAACTGACTGCGCTGTTTTTTTTGTCGCAGTCTGCGTTTTTTTGCCCCTGCAGTTGGTTTGGTTTTGCGACGGTGTTTTTGCACGTGAAGAGCCCCTTTGAGCAGGGCTGCAAACCGAGCCAGGGCCTCTTCACGATTTGCGCCCTGGCTGCGTCGACGGTCTGCATCAAGCTGGAGAATCCCCTCTTTATTAATGCGTCCGGCAAGATGGGTACGAATTCGCTCTTTTTGAACAGGCGTAAATGTTGTTGAGGCTTCAAGATCAAACCAGAGCGTCACTCTGGAGTTGACTTTGTTGACGTGCTGCCCCCCTTTACCGCTGCTGCGCGAAAAGGTAAAGCGCAGCTCGGATAAGGGGATAGCGAGAGATGATGTGATGCGACAGGACTGCGGCATGGTCAATCCAACTTACCACGACCTGCAAGAACAATTATGTATTGCAGCAAAAGAAATCATTTTCACTTCTTTTTTTTGCCGCCTTTCTTTTTCTTTGTCTTTTTTTTGTTCTTGCCTTTTTTCTTTTTTGAATCTTTCTTTTTTTTCGTAGCCGAAGCCTTTTTTGGCTTTTTCTGACTCTTTTTGTTTTTGTTTTTGTTTTTCTTCTTTGTTTTCTTTTTTGATTTTTTACCGGAAAAATCCCCCTCCTGCTTAAGGAGTATTCCGGCAACAGTCTCAATAATTATCGCGGCACGTATCTCGCCAAAGCCCGGCACCCCTAGCAAGTCTTCAACTGCAGCTTCGGCAATCTGTTGTATGGTGGTAAATCCGTGTTTACCCAGCATTTCGGCGGTTCTCTCGCCAATTCCTGGGATCGCAGTAAGAGCTGCCATAATTGTTTCTCCTTGGTTAAAAGTCCCCTGAAGGTATAAATAATTCTCCAGGTCAATTATTTTATCGGTCACTATAACATCACGGGAACCACTGGTCAACAGCCTGAAATTTCGATTTTTTATAAAATTTATTACCAGTGAACCGGCTATCTTCCCTGCCCTGCTGCCTCCATCAAGACTGGAGATCACCTGAATAAACATGGTACTCCCTCCTGCTTCCGGTACTCACTCTGACTAATTCCATACCCGGAGTGAACCATGTTTCTCTTGACGGTATATCCCCGGAACAAGTAGAATATTAACTACACTTATATTTTTTGAATACATAGAAGAGGATATGCTATGAAAACCTTCCTTACCCGTTTACTCCTTATTGCCATGCTCTGCGGTGCAGTTAGTGTTCTCAACGGTTGCAGCTCAAAAACCATGGAACCGTATCAGCCTCAGGCCGGTGACAACATGCCTGAGGGAAAAAGCCTGGCTGGCGATGGTGCCCGGACGCCTGGATCAATCTATGAGGAAAACATGGGGCCGGATCAGGAAGGGCTTGATGCAGGAAGCAGCCAGAACGGTTTTGATGCCAGCAGTGAGCAGATGAGCGATGCCTACAAACGAAAATATGGACGCTCCTCCAAAGAAATGCAGCCTGTGTACTTTAATTTTGACCAGTCCACCATCCGCAGTGATCAAATATCGCGTATGGAGGCAAATGCACAATACTTAAAAGAACACTCAGGAAATAATGTTGTCATTGAAGGCAATTGCGATGAACAGGGAACCAACGAATACAACCTGGCCCTGGGCGAACGCAGAGCTATCAACGCCAAACGTTATCTTGTCGAACTCGGTGTTGATGAATTCCGTATCCGCACAATCTCGTACGGTGAAGAACGGCCACTCTTTTCCGGCCAGAGTGAAGATGACTATGCCCAGAACAGACGGGATGACTTTATCCTCGAATAATTCTCTCCGAGCTGTTGTAGTTCGTTATTTCGTCTCATCAGCTGGCTGGACACATCGACGTGGCGACACCCTGCCCAGCAAACAATTGCCGAATAATCAGGCTGCGAAATATTTTCGTGGCCTGTTTCCATTCCCCCTCTTTGTTTCTCATTCCCAGGCGTAAAGCCCCCTCCATATAAATTTTTCCTGCATCCCCTCTACCTTTTGCGATTTTTTTCTGCTATACATGCAGTTTCTCCCTTTCTTTACAACAGGTTTTCCCTGTAAGGATAAGAAATCTATGCAATGGCTTACCAAACTCCACCGTCTGGAACATGATGGGCTCGCTATATATATTGATCCTCTGACTCCAAACTGGTTTGTCCCTTCTACACAAGCCGATAACCTTTTCCAGGCCGCGCTCAACAGTTCATCTCCAACAGTTGCCCTGGAAGACCATGCCCGAAAATATCATTTACGCCCCGGCCAGATCAGCCGCGCTCTCAAGCAGGCGCAGCATCTGCTTGACACCACTGCACCAGCGCCGTTCAAAGGACGCTCCCAGCATTTGCCCCACGGAGCGTTGAAAGAAATATGGTTTCATCTGACAGATACCTGCAATCTCAGCTGCCGTCACTGTCTATTTGGCGCATCCCCTGCCAAAACTGAAACCATTGGCCGGGATACACTTTTTGCAGCAATAGATCAGGCTGCCCGACTTGGCAGCCATCTCTTTTATTTCACTGGTGGCGAGCCCTTTGTCTATCCTGACTTCTGTCAAATTATCAAGCATGTGCTTGACAGCTCGCCAGATCATCACGTGGTTGTGCTCACCAACGGGCTGCTCCTTGAAGAATTCATTACCCCCCTGACCCGGCTCGACACCAACCGCCTGCATCTTCAGGTAAGTCTTGATGGTCTTGAGCCAGAGCATGATTTCCTCCGCGGCCGGGGGAGCTATCAAAAACTTGTCAATAATCTCACCACAGCAACACAAGCCGGGCTCGCCATTACCCTGTCTGTTGCCGTTAATGCAACCAATGTGCATCAGCTGCCAGAAATTGCCCGCAAGGCTCACGAAATCGGGGCCACCAGCTCTTGATCTTTATGAACAGCTTGTCCTCCACCTGATTGTCGAACAGGCCAAAACCTATCCCGACCAGGGAATATTCCGCCTGCGCATGGGGGATGTACGCCATGACTGTCCTGACACAGACAACGGCTCAGACGGATCAGTAGCCCTGACCCACTGCAACTGTGTTATTTCACTAGCGGATCCAGACGGCCATTCCTCTGTGCGGGAATTTTATGGCGCTGCTGCCCGCAAAGGTAATACAGACATTGTCAATCCGTTCAGCCCCGATCAGCAGCTGACCCTGTTCATTCCCAAGGAGTCTACCCAAAAATCATACGGCTGTGGCAGCCCGGTTCAGGATGCCCAACCTGCCAGCGGCGAAACAGTTGTCGATCTGGGCTCGGGAAGCGGGGTCGAGTGTTTTCTTGCCGCTGCTGAGGTTGGTAGCAAGGGCAAAGTGTTCGGCATAGACATGACTGACGACATGCTCAAACTTGCCCGTAAATCGCAACCCGATGTTATCAGGAAACTTGGCTATGATAATATAGAGTTCCGCAAAGGTTTCCTCGAAGACATTCCTCTGGATGACAACACTGCAGATGTAGTTATTTCCAACTGTGTCATTAATTTAAGCCCGGATAAGCGTCGAACCTATCTCGAGATTCTTCGCATCCTCAAACCAGGTGGACGGCTGGTGGTTGCCGATGTGGTGACCGATAAACCGGTTGCTGCTGCCATTAAAAACAGTGCAACCTATCGCGGTGAATGTCTGGGTGGAGCCATGCAGCAGGACGATCTGGTGGCCATGCTTGAAGATTGTGGTTTTTGTTCGATATATTTTCACAAACGCCACCCCTATCGACAGGTTGAGGATGACCAGTTTTTCTCCCTGACCTATGAGGCCAGAAAAAAACGCAAACCAGACGAACAACAGGTCAAGGTTGTGTATCGAGGCCCACTGCCACTACTCACCACTGAATCCGGATTCCAACTTGAGCGAGGATGGATTCATTCCCTGGCTGCCACAGAGGCTGAAATGCTGGGGGAGGATCTCTTTATCCTGGACGAACAGGGCGCGGTTACCAATATTGTACAAACTCCCTGCTGCTGTGAAAAACCACCGGAAACACGCCAGCTGAACACGCAGGAAACAGCGCCGATTATCCCTCTACACCGCCACCAGAGCGGCTGCATGGCCTGTGGGGCAAATCTTGTTTACACCAATGAAATACTACACACCTATTGTCATTACTGCGGAACTGCAGCAGCCACAAACAGTCAGTGCGCAAAAGGACATTTTATCTGTGATTCCTGCCATCAGGAGGAAGGCGGTAAAGTTATCCGACAGATATGCCTCAACACCAGAGAAACCGACCTGCTCACCCTGCTCACCACATTGCGCAGTCACCCGGCAGTCCCCATGCATGGCCCGGAACATCATGCCATGATGCCCGGAATCATCCTGGCAATATATCGCAACAGTGGCGGCAAAATCAGCCCTGAAAACATTCAAAGCGGCATTGACCGGGGCAGTAAAATTCCCGGGGGAGCCTGTGGTTTCTGGGGAACCTGCGGCGCAGCAATCGGGGCAGGCATTGGGGCGGCAATGATCCTTGATGCCACTCCACTCACCCCCAACCCCCGGCAACAGGCCCAGGCGTTCACCGCAAAGATTCTTGCTGCGATTGCGGAAGTGACCGGCGGACGCTGCTGCCAACGGGAGACATGGCTGGCCCTAACCCACACAGCCCGGCTTTCCGAAGAATTTTTCGGGATCAAAATGCGTGCCGAAGCAACTTTGCATTGCAGTCAATATATGCACAACCAGGAGTGTATCCGGAAACACTGCCCACTCTGGAACGAACGGGCACGAAAGCTGCCACAATTCCAGTTACAGCAGGCCGGCTAAAGGAGATTTTTGGCCAGCGTTGAAAAAAGCCAGTTTTTCAACAGGAAACAGTTGTTTTTCATTGACAACTCTGGTAATAAACTCTTTTTATACTTTTGCCCACAGGGGGCGGATTTAAAGATTACTTTTACTTTATTGATGATCGGCAGGGGCCGATCAACAGAGGAACAACAAACCCATGACTGACAATGGAACTCAGCCCGCAGCCGCGGCAGAAGAAAATGGCATGGAAGAGATGAGCTTTGCTGAACTCTTCGAGCAGGAAGACAACAATACTGTAATTACTGTTGGCGAAGTCGCCATAGGTACAGTGGTTGACAGAAATGACGACGCACTTCTCATCGATGTCGGTGATAAGGCTGAAAGCTACATAGCCATCTCCGAATTCCGCAATGAAGAACTAGAAAAACCAATTGAAATCGGTGACCAGTTTGAAGTCTTCATTGAAAAACGTAAAGAAGAAGGCGGACTCCTACTCTCCCGCGAAAAGGCCATTGCCATCAAAGTCTGGGAACAGATCGCCAAGATTCAGGAAGAAGACGGCACTATTGAGGGTCGTATAGACAACCGGGTTAAAGGCGGCATGTCTGTTGATATCGGTGTACCTGCATTTCTACCTTACTCACAGATTGATCTGCGGCCTGTTAAAGATCTTGATGCCCTTATCGGCCAGAACTTTGAGTTTAAAATTCTCAAGTTCAACCGCAAGCGCAACAACGTTGTCATTTCACGTCGGGCCATTCTTGAGGAGCAGCGTGCCAAACTGCGCGAACAGATGCGTTCGACCCTCGAAGAGGGGCAAACCATCAAGGGTGCCATTACCAACATTACCGATTACGGTCTGTTCATCGACCTTGGCGGTATGGACGGTCTCTGTCATATCACCGACCTTTCCTGGGGACGGGTTTCCCACCCATCCAAGCTGTACACGGTTGGTGAGGAAATCGAGGTTAAAATTCTCAAATACGACAAAGATTCCGACCGGGTATCCCTTGGTGTCAAACAGCTCAAATCAGATCCATGGGAACTGGTTCCAGAGCAGTATGCACAGGGAGCCAGAGTGGCCGGTAAAGTTGTTTCCATCACCGATTACGGCGTCTTTGTAGAACTTGAAGAGGGCGTTGAAGGCCTTGTCCATATCTCCGAGATGAGCTGGTCGAAAAAACCGCGCCATCCATCCAAAATTGTCACTGTCAGTGACGAGATCGAGGTTCAGGTACTCAAGGTTGAAGCAGAGACCAAACGTATATCTCTTGGCATGAAACAGTTACTGCCTAACCCCTGGGATCTTGTCGAAGAGAGCTATCCCGTTGGAGCAGTCATTGAAGGAAAGATTAAAAACATCACCGATTTTGGGATTTTTATCGGTATTGAAGAGGGCATTGACGGCCTGATTCATGTTTCTGATCTCTCCTGGACTGAACGCATCAAACATCCTTCTGAAAAATATGCCAAAGGTGAAGACATTCAGGCGGTTGTATTAAAAATTGATAAAGAAAACGAACGGTTTTCCCTCGGGGTCAAACAACTTGAGCCGGATCCATGGCAGGCAGCTGCCAGTAACTACCCCACCGGCAGCATGGTTGAAGGAAAGATCACCAATGTGACTGATTTCGGTGTTTTTGTGCAGCTTGAAGAAGGCATTGAAGGGCTGGTGCATGTTTCCGAAATCAGCAGTGACAAGATTAAGACTCCGGTTGGCATGTTCACTGTCGGCGACACCCTGAAGGCAATGGTCATTAATGTGTCTGCAGATGACCGTAAAATTGGTCTTTCCCTGAAAGCCCTTGAAGAGGGGGGCGATAAAGGAGCTTCTGCTGAAGAATACGCACAGAAAGCACAAAATGCCGGGCCGTCCACTTTTGGCGACCTGCTCAAGGCTGCTGCAAGTTCCGACGAAAACGGCGAGGAGAACTAAGCGGGTTTCCCATGTGCAGATAAAAGGCATGGTTCACAGTTGTGAAACCGCGACAGGCCATGCCTTGTTTTTTTCTCAATCAGTCAATAGTGCAGCCCATAAGGTGCTGGCTACATAAACAAAAAGGATTACATCATGCTCAAGCGTGAACTGGTCAATAAAGTGTCTGAGCAGCTTTCTGATTATTACAAACAAGACGTTGCTCAAGCTGTAGATATTATTTTAGAAGAGATTTCCCAGGCTCTTACTGAAAACAGAAGGGTTGAAATCCGTGGTTTTGGCAGTTTTTCAGTACGAACCCGTAAACCACGCACAACCAAAAACCCCAAGACCGGCAAGATGATGGATATTCCTGCCAGAAAGACCCTCCATTTTACCATGAGTAAATCACTCAAGGAAGTACTTATCGAAGAATAAGTGTGGGTACGTAGCAGTTAAGGCCGGTTAACCTTGCACTTTAAAGGTTAACCGGCCTTTTTAATTTTCAGGAAGACGTAAAAAATTCATAACCGTTCACCAAGGGAGCTGTAGCCTTGGTATTACACCACTCTACAACCGGAAAAAAGGAGAGAGATGCAGGACAACCAGTCGAAGCTGAAAAGCTACTCAACAAAAGCTGTAATATCGCCTTTGCCAACTCTTAGAATTTCAGGTTGATCTGTAACCAGAGAAATCACCGTGGAAGGGTCTGGAAAGACTTCTCCTCCATCAACAATAAGATCAACCTGTTTGCCAAACAGTGCATCAACATCATAGCTGTCGATCACCGGTTCAACACGATCCTCGCTCATGGCACTGGTGTTAAGCAGCGGGTTGCCCAGTTCTTCGATAATGGCAAGGCAGATGGGATTATCCGGAACTCTAATGCCCACAGTCTTCTGTTTAGTGAGCATTATTTTAGGCACCATCTTGGTGCCGGGCAGCACGAGAGTGTATGGGCCGGGCAGATTTTTGCGCATCAGCCTGTAGGCGGTGTTGCTCACATGACCATACTCACTGATATTTTTCAGCGAGGAACACATAAAAGAAAACGGTTTATGCTTTGGCCTTTTTTTCAGCTGATGGACGCGCTTTACAGCTTTTTGATTCAAAATATCACACCCCACACCGTACATAGTGTCAGTGGGATAACAGATAACCCCGCCCCTTCTCAGGATGTCAACAACCTGACGTATTAACCGGGGTTGTGGATTGTAGGGATTTATTTCAACACGTTTTGCCATAAGAGTTCCTCGGAAGCCGAAAAATACTATGGCAGGAACAGCCTCGAAAATCCATAAAAAAATTGCAGGCAACCTCTTTACCACACTTTCAGACACGTTTTAGAGTTGGCAGGTTTGCTTTTCACCAAAAACGGTGTTACTATTTTGTATAATAATAATTATCAAACAAGAAGGAGTTGATCATGTTCGACCAGGACATACCCCCGGCATATACCTTTGACGACGTCCTGCTCGTCCCCTCTGCATCGGAAATTCTGCCATCAGAGGTGAGCCTGGCCACCAAACTCACCGATACAGTCACCCTTAACACGCCTCTGGTGTCTGCAGCAATGGATTCAGTTACCGAACACCGGACAGCCATCACCATGGCCAGAGAAGGCGGTATCGGTATTATCCATAAAAATATGGATATTAAAACCCAGGCCAGGGAAGTTGAGCGGGTGAAAAAATCGGAATCCGGCATGATTATCGACCCGGTTACTGTTACCGAGCACCAGAGT
>RKSL01000239.1 GCA_008633435.1 Candidatus Desulfobulbus rimicarensis
ACCGGTTTCTCCTCTGCCAAGGGATTTTCCATGGTCATGTCCCAACCATACTCCAGCTGTAATATCAGGAGTGTAACCAATAAACCAGGCATCTCTGTTGTTGTCAGAAGTGCCTGTTTTTCCTGCAGCTGCAGGTATGTCCCTGGCCTTTTTGCCAGTGCCGTTACGGATCACATCGCGCAGCATCCCATTGAGTGTTGCTGCAGTAGCAGGCGTGATAACCCGACGTGGTTGGGGCTGTTGCCAGAGTGTCACTCTGCCCGAGTCGTCCTGAATACGGGTTATGCAGGATGGGGCATGATAAAGCCCCTGGTTGGCAAACATGGTGTAGGCTGCTGTCATTTCAAGAACTGATATTGGTGAGGCTCCAAGAGCCAGCGGTAGTTCGGGCTTGAGTTCTGCTGTGATTCCTGCCTTTTGTGCCAGTTTGATAACATGTTGAACCCCTGTTTTCTGGAGCAGTTTAATGGCAACAATATTACGTGAACTGACAAGGGCATCGTGCAGGTTTATCGGGCCTGCATAGCTTTTATCGTAATTTTTTGGTCGCCAGACTGATCCGTTAGGGTTGGGAATTGCCAGTGGGCTGTCGGTTATTACCGTATCAGAGGCAATGCCTTGTTCAAACGCTGCCGCATAAACCATTGGTTTAAAGACAGAACCTGGTTGGCGATTGGCAAGAACCGCTCTGTTATACTGGCTTTTGGTAAAATCTCTGCCTCCGACAAGGGCAAGAATTCTGCCTGATGCTGTGTCCAGGGCAACAAAGGCGCCCTGGGGCAGTTTTTGGCTTTTATGACGTTGCCAGATAATGCGTGTCCCCTTTTTAAGGGCTTTAACCGCTGCTCTCTGCACAGTGAGATCAAGGGTTGTATAGACCTTGAGTCCTGCGTGGAGCAGTTTTTCGCGCCCATAGCGGGGTTCAAGTTGCATTCGGACAAATTGGGCAAAATAGCCGTTTTCAGCCCGGTTTTTCTGGGGATGATTCAGCGCAAGATGTTGCTTATAGGCCTTCCTGGCAGCTTGAGGGGTGATTATATTATCTTCAGCCAGCCTGTTGAGCACATACCGTTGTCGCGCTTTAGCTTTTTGAAAATGGGTAAGCGGAGAATACCTGCTGGGCGACTGGGGCAAACCGGCCAGGATGGTAATCTCAGCAAGGTTGAGTTTACGCGCCGGTTTATTGAAATAGGTTTGCGCTGCAGCCTCAACCCCGTAAGCCCCGGCACCAAGATAGATTTCATTGAGATACAGGGTAAGGATTTCCTGTTTAGTCAGCATTCTATCGAGGCGATAGGCAAGTATTGCCTCTGTGATTTTACGAAAATAGCTCTTTTCGCGGGTCAGCAGTAATGATCTTGTGACCTGCTGGGTTATGGTTGAACCGCCCTGACTGCGTTTTCCTGTACGCAGATTATTGACAGCAGCCCTGGCAATGGACCAGAGATCAAGCCCGCCATGTTCCCAGTATCTGCTGTCTTCTGCGGCAACAAACGCCTGTGGCAGCAGTTTTGGCATCTGGTCTTGATCAATAACGATCCTGTACTCTTTAAAGATGGCGTCTATGGTGCGGCCTCTTTTATCAAGCACCATGGTGGCAACCAGGGGGTTGTAATCCTGAACCGAACGAATATCAGGAATTTCCAAGGAGAGAAACCACGCTAGACCAATGCCGATACAGAGCGTTACCAGGCCGCAGATAGTGAGCAGAGCCACAATCAACGGTGTCTGATCTTTACTTTTTGCAGCTTTACGGCGGCCTGTTTTTTTCTTTTTGGGGGAAGTTTTAGCTGTTGCCACAATAAAAAAAATAGAATTTATGATTATGAAACAATCCAGTCAGTGTACAATAGTCCAGGTAAAAGAGAAAGCCAGGAAACTGCGCGTTATCCTCCTTTTTTTATAAATCCTGTATTGGTACAAGTTATGTCCAGAATTCGAATCCTGTCAGAACATTTGGCAAATCAGATAGCCGCCGGTGAAGTGGTTGAACGCCCGGCAGCTGTTGTTAAAGAATTGCTTGAAAATGCTCTCGATGCCGGAGCAACGAGGGTTGACATTCAGATAGAAGGGGCAGGTTCGCGGTTAATCCGCATTGCAGACAATGGTGTGGGCATGGATGGCGATGATGTTTTGCTGGCCCTTGAGCGACACGCCACCTCAAAACTCACCGATGAAAGCCAGCTCGCAGCCATTGCCACCCTCGGGTTTCGGGGGGAAGCGTTACCAAGCATAGGCTCGGTTTCCCGAATGACGATCCTGTCTCGACACGCTGATTCAACCACAGGTACCAGAGCAGATATGCGTTATGGTACGCTGCATGATGTTCACGAAGATGGCTGTGCCAAAGGAACGATAATTGAAGTTCGAAATTTGTTTGGTAACCTTCCGGCCAGAAAAAAATTTTTAAAAACAGCGCGAACTGAACTTTCCCATATCGATGAAGTGGTACGGGCGCAGTCTCTTGCCCATCCTGAAGTTGCTTTTTTTTTACAGGTTGATGGACGAACGAGTTTCAATTATGCCGCAGCCGGACTTGAAATGCGGGTTCGTGATGTTTTCGTCTATACAGACAAGCTGCTTGCTGTATGTGAACAAAATGGTGACCATGGCCTGGAAGTTAGCGGCTATCTACTACTGCCGGATGCGACCCGGTCAACAAGGCTACGCATTCTTGTGAACAAAAGGCCGGTACAGGATAGAATGATCCGTCATGCTGTTATGGAAGGTTTGCAGGGATTTCTTATGAAAGGGCATCAACCAGCAGGAGCGCTGTTATTAACCCTGTCGCCTGAGTTGGTGGATGTTAATGTCCATCCTGCCAAGCGGGAAATTCGTTTTCGCAATGGTGCGCAGGTTCACAGATTTCTGGTAAGTGCTGTCAGCCGGGCCATTGGCAGGTACCAGGAAGAGGTAAGAGAAGAAGTTTTTCATATTCCTGAACCGGGTGACAGACCGGAACCACATCCTGCTTCAAGCTTGAAGTCTGTGGACGACAGAACGGAAACTTTTGCTGTCAGTGAACCTGTCCAGCAATCATTACGAGACAATGTCAGCAGGCAAGATCAATGCACCACAAAAGGTGCGTCTGAACAACAGACTGAAAATACAACAATCATTGCTGCTCCGGGATTTCAACCTGTTACAACCACCTCTTGTACAGTAGAAAAAAAAGCTGACGAGCAGCAGGATATTCCAAAAAAATCTGCTCACGGTCTGCACCTTATTGGGCAGTTTCTTCAACTCTATCTTTTATGTGAGCAGAATAACACCCTTGTGGTTGTTGATCAGCATGCAGCCCATGAACGGATCCTGTATCAGCAGCTTCGACACAGTTTTACTAAACAGGGGATAGCCTCACAGGCTTTACTCTTTCCGGTAACCGTTGAACTGGGGCCAGATCATGCCCAAACCATGGAGAAGGAAGAGAAAGCAGTGCAGTCGCTGGGCATTACCGTAGATTTTTTTGGTGATTCAACCTGGGTTATCAAGGCAGTGCCGGCGCTTGTCAGTCATCTGGATCCCTGGGAAGTGCTCACCGACATCCTTGACGGTCTGCACAACAGTTCTGCTGACCGTCATTCTGCTCCTGTGCCGCAATGCATTGATAACCTGCTCGCCTCCATGGCCTGTAAGGCCGCGATTAAGGCAGGAAACCGTCTGCAGCCAGAGGAGATGATAGAGCTGTTGCAGCAGATGGAGTCGAGCGATGTTTTCTCCCATTGTCCCCATGGCAGACCGGTTATCAAAACTTTTTCCAGCCAGGAAATAGAAAAATGGTTTCACAGAACCTGATGAACATATTAACACGTTCTCGAAAACAGTGTATGCAATGATGAACTGGCCGGAAAAACAGATATGCCATCTGCTCAGTGGCAAAACTGTAGACTGGCAACAGCTTCCAAATGGGGCAGGCAGAGCGTTGCTGGCAGCAGCAGTTAAACATGGTGTCCAAGGGCTGCTTTATTACAGTGTACAAACAGAAAAAAAAACAGGACACCAGACTCCTGTTGAGCTGGCTGCACAACTACACCATTGTATCACTCAACAGGCTGCCACAGAACTTAACCGGGAACAGAGCCTGCAGAGAATTGTTAAGGCCTGTAAATGTTCTCATATTTCCATGCTGATCATCAAGGGCGAATCGCTTGCAAGAACGATTTATGCCCACCCTGAATGCCGGGAACGGGCAGATATTGATCTTTTTATTGCACCTGATCAGATAGAAAAAATGTACAGGTGTATGGAGGAGATTGGTCTCCACTGTGACGGCCCTGTGTATAAGAGTCATCAATTTAGCTGCCTGGATAACCAGAGGAACAGATCAGGGTGCCACTACGATGTGCACTGGCGTATAAACAATAAGGCTGTTTTTGCCCGAGTACTAACATTCAAGGAGGCAATGGCTCAAGCAGAGCCATTGCCAGGAATTTCTTCTGATTTTGTACAAACTCTTTGCAGTAGTCACGCGCTCCTGCTTGCCTGTGTTCATCTTGCCCAGGCTGCCAGCCGCAACCTGGAGAGACTGATCTGGTATTATGATATTTATCTGCTCTATGGCAATATGGACGAATCAACACGTTGCGCATGGGCAGAAATGGCTGTAGAAAAAAATATACACCAGATCTGTAAGCATGTCCTGGAACAGACATCCAGTTTTTTTGACATGCATTTGTCCGATAATGTACGGCAGCTACTCTGTGCAAACCCTGTTGAATCGGATTTGATCACCAGGATCCAACAGAGTAATCTCGGCCTGTTCTTCTATGATTTGTTAGAGTTGCCTGACCTGCAGAGCAGAAAAAAACTCGTTAAGGAACTTCTGTTGCCAGATTCTGCACAACTGCTTAAATATTATCATAAACAACATCGGGCATGGCTTCCTGTACTCTATCTGCACCACGGACTTATCCGAATTTCCAGACGTTTTATGCTCAGATAACCGAGCATAACTGAACAGTAAGTGCCAGTCACGCCAGCGTCGTGAAAATCGGTCACTGCAGAGTAAAGAATCAGCTCTTCTGATACCTTAAAAATAATCTGAATTCCAGAAAACCAATGGTTAAAATTTCCCTCATCACTGCAACATTGAACAGTGGCAAAACCCTTGGCCATTGTCTCCAGTCGGTCAAACAACAGAGGATTCCCATTGAACATATTATTGTCGACGGCGGTTCAACTGATGACACTCTTGCCATAGCCCGGCAGCATAATGATCAGCTGGCTTGTATTCTTCCCGGCCCTGATAAAGGTATTTATGATGGCATGAATCGGGGAATCACCCATGCCAGCGGAGATGTCATCGGCATTTTAAACAGTGATGATTTCTATCCATCTACAACAGTGCTCAGTCAGGTGGCAGCAGCATTTTCTGATCCCGAAGTAGAGGCCATCTATGGTGATCTGCAATATGTTGACTGCAAAAACCATGGCAGGATTGTTCGTTATTGGCGGGCTGGTGAATATCGCTCTCCAAGACAATTTTACTGGGGCTGGATGGTACCACACCCGACAATTTTTTTGCGTAAGTCCCTGTATGAGCGGTATGGTTTATTTAACCTGGAGCTGGGTTCTGCTGCAGATTATGAGTTTATGCTGCGATTATTTGTTAATCATAGGATTTCATTACATTATATACCGAAAGTGCTCGTTCATATGCGCACGGGTGGCGCCAGTAATGCAAACCTTGGCAACCGATTGAAAGCCAATGGTATGGATAGAAAAGCATGGCAGGTTAATGGACTTTGCCCGTATCCCTGGACAGTATGGCTCAAACCATTACGCAAAATCGGCCAATGGGTTGTTCGCAGGAATTATCAATCAGAAGAAGATGGGGGGTGAATTGGGCGGGCGCGTCTTGCTGCTGCAATGGAAAGAAGTTGTGCGGCCTGTTCAGGCTGGGCATCCTGAATAATTTGAGCAGCTTTTGTAATAAAATCAAGTTGCAGGGGCTGATTGTAAAGAGCTACTAGACAATACTCTCTGGCTTTTTTTTTCGTGTTTTTCTGTAACGATATATTGGTCAGTGCATAGGAATATTTGGCTGACAGTCTGTCATAATACCATGCCTGGGTAAGCATCTGGTTGACCTGTGCTGTTTTCTTTTCCATGCGCATCATGGAACCGGAAATCTGTACTGCCTTGACATAGGATTTTTCCCCCAGAAATGCACCTCCCATAATCAGAACCGTCAGCACAATAAAGAATACTGAGAAGCAAAGAATACCGGTTTGTTTAATGAGCGAGGGGTTTACACGAGGCAGGGCAGGGCAGCGTTGACCATGTACCCTTGTGTGACCGGCAGAAACAACGAGGGCACAGAGAAAAAAGAAATATATCCCGTTTGCGCCATTATGAAGATTAAAATCCGTCAGGCTGTAGAGGAGCATTCCGATAATTCCGCTGAGAGCAGCTGTTGTTAGCAGAACCGCATAGGGGGAATGCCTTTTGTGCAGTTGTTGCCATCCGGTTTTGATGATGTGCAGCATAAACCAGCCAAAGAGCAAACAGGCGATGATACCGCCATCGGAGAGAAGTTCCAGATAATCATTATGGGCATGATCATACACATAAATGTCTGTAAAGCTCTTGTATAGAGGAAAAACATCAGCAAAACTGCCAAAGCCGGTGCCAGTGATCGGATAATCACGAATAATCTGAAGAATATCATGCCATACCGCTATTCTGCCATCCTGCAAGCCTTCTTGCCAGGATGGCATGGTTGATAAAAATTTTTCAATAACCGGGTGATAGTTAAATACAATTGCAGTGAGCAAAAGTGCAGCAATAAACAGGATCGTCGATACTCGATGTTGCACAATTTTTTTACGGGACAGGCAGAACAAAAAAAAGACAAGCTCCAGACAAACACTGAGTATTCCGCCCCTGGAGTGGCTGAGAAATATCGAGGCTGGAAAAAGAGCCAGGCAGAAAGCGAGAAAAAGCTTCAAATTTCCAGTCGGGTCAGAGAAATAATACATACAACGTTCTTTAAAAGAAGAACGTTTGCATTGTTCCGGTGCAAGAGCAAAAAACCGAGCCAACACCAGGGGGAAAACCATGACCATAAATCCTGCATATTGGTTAGGGTTGACCCAGGGCCCCAGCGCCCCCTGCCAGGCACTGGCTGGAACGTCACGGAAACCGTAAATTTTATCCGGGGAAATCAATTTTTGTAATACGGCAAGATACGCCAGAAAAACAGCCAGAATGCACACAGCGTCTACTGTTATTTTGAGCCGTGATTTCCGGCTCAACAGCTGTACAGCGAGAATATAGAGCAATACTGAGCAGCTAAGTCGTAGCCATTCAAAGATGGTTGCTCGGAGGTGCAGTGTTAAAGGAATCCAGGTTGAGTTTCCTTGAACAATGAAAAATGGTTGAAAGGACGCATAGATATGTGGGGAAACCAGCCTGACAAGTTGCGGGGGCAGGGGGATGCACTGTAATCCTGCAAATATTAACAGGGCAACAAGAGGAACTATTCCAGGTGGTTTGTAGACCTCCAGATTGCTCTGGCTGAAAAATAAAAAAAAAGCAATACCTACTACCAGTTCCGCCACAGCCATTGACCATGTTTCTGTAGTACCAAAGGCAAGTGGGGTAAAATAGAGTGTCAATACCAGGAGGAGAAACGAGCCTGTCTGTAACATCCTGCTGTTATGCAATCCGGTTCTATGAATCCTCATTTTTTTTAATGGAATCGTCCTGATCACCATAATAGGCTGAATACCCGTAATACCCATTGTGATCGTGCGACTTTTTCACTCGGTTAAGGACGATTCCCAGAATATTGATATGGTTGTTAGTGAGCTTTGTCATACCGTTTTCAACCATTTCAAATGTTGTTTTTCCTGCTCTGACTACCACAATCGTGCCGTCGACAAGCTGACCAAGCATTAAACTGTCGGTAACCTGGAGCACGGGAGGTGAATCAAGAAAGATAAAATCAAACTGTTTGCCGGCTTTTTGCAAAATGAGCGTCATTTTCTGAGAGCTTAACAACTCAGCCGGGTTAGGAGGTACCGGCCCGGAAGGGATCATTGAAATACGACCGTCATCGGTATTTTGAATGAGCTGTTTTC
This sequence comes from Candidatus Desulfobulbus rimicarensis, assembly GCA_008633435.1. Taxonomy (GTDB): domain Bacteria; phylum Desulfobacterota; class Desulfobulbia; order Desulfobulbales; family Desulfobulbaceae; genus Desulfobulbus_C; species Desulfobulbus_C rimicarensis. The sequence continues at coordinate 8,085 of RKSL01000239.1, forward strand.
TGTCATCCGTATTGCCGGAGAGGTAATTGCTGAGTCCGTAACTATTGTCTATACCAAAAATAGAGTGCTGACTCGGCCTGCGCATGTCACAGTCAATGATCAAAATCTTTTTCTCGTACTGTGAAAGGATATGGGCCAGGTTGCCAGTGGTTGTGGTTTTTCCCTCCTGCTGTACCATGCTGGTAATGAGTATTGTTTTTGGAGGATGATCCGGCGTGGAAAAAAGCAGGTTTGAACGGATAAGTCGATAACTCTCACTTAATGGCGATAAGGGTTTTTCCTCAATGTACGTCTCAATGGGCACATCATTATCAGCTAGATCTTCTACTGTTCCCAGTACTGTCAGCTGCAACCGTTCTTCTGCCGTTTTTGCGTCCTTGACGGTATTATCAAGATATTCCATGAAAAAGGCCAGCAGTATGCCGCCCAGCAAGCCAAAAACAGCTCCTTGAAATAATGATTTTTTTGTATCGGGCGAAAAAGGTGCTCCTGGAAGGTCAGCCTTTTTAGTGACCCAGATTTTAAGATCCTGTGATTGCTCTGTGAGATTTTCTTTTTTTATGCTCTTTGCCAGCGCATCATAGACAGCCTGGTTCATCTCTTTTTCCCGGGCCATGATTCTATACTGGACAAAGCGTTCGTTCATGTCCAGCAACTCCTTCTTGGTCTGCTGGATCAACTCAGTAAGGTCTTTTATCCTGGTTTTGGAAAGTTCAAATGCCTTTTTGGTAGCAGACTGGATACGGCGAATTTCAGCGTTACGCTCCTTAAGGAGAAGATCACGCTCTGCCTTGGCCTGGATAATAGCCGGATGTTTGTACCCATATTTCTTGGACAGCTCTTTTATGGTCTGTTTTGAGGCATAGATCCTTTCCCGAAGGTTTTGTAAAACCGAATTATTGGCAAAAAGTGGGATTGTCTCCATGGCAGTAACATCTTTCCCTGCATTGACAATCTGATTATACACCGCTTCATTTTCCTTTTCTTTTGCCTGGGCAAGGGAGAGCTGACTGCCAAATTCTGAGAGCTTTTCAGGAAGAATAGTCAGTTTATTTTCTACTGTGACAATATCATTGTCCCGGATAAACTGTTGCAGTTTTTTTTCGGAAACCTCAAGTTTTTTGCGTTCGTTCTCTGCCTTTGATGTCATCCATTGCAGACTGTATCTGGTTAGACTTGATTTGATATCAAGTGTTTCCTCAATATAGGCCTGAACAATTGAATTGGCGACCTTCTGCGCCATGGCAGGATCTTGATGGATATATGAAATACCAACTATTCTGGTGTCTTTGACAGGGGTAATACGAATGCCGTTTTGTATCATTGAGGCAATGATGTCCGCATCTTTCCGGCCGCTTGATGCATCATCTTTGTGTTGTTGATCAACAATGACCTCAGATGAAGATGGGAAAAAAAACGCTGTATACTCTGTGTCGAGTTGAAGTTTTTTAACAACTCGCTGAGCCACGTTATAGCTGCGAATAAGTTCAAACTGGGTTCCCATGAATTCAGGATCCCACATCATATAGAGCCTTGAACCCTGGAGATCCGACCCGGTAAGGTTTTTTTCAATAAGTACCCGGGTTGTTGCTTTGTATAAAGGGGTTTTAGAAAAGGTATTCAGGGTAAAAAGCGCAAAAGTAATAATTGCAACTGTGAGCACCAGCCATTTGCGAAGAAAAATAAGACGGAAATAGTCGCGAAGATGCTTCTGATTTTCTTTTTGAAATTCTTCTAATAAGGGGTCTGGGATCATGTTGAGTAGTTGGTTTAAAAAAAACTTTCCGGAACAATAATAATATCGTCGGCCTGTAACTGGACATTGAGCTCTACATTGTTAAAAATTTTCTTTTTGCCGTCAATTATTCGAATAATTTTAATACTCGATTTCGAGGCCTTGCCATTAAAGCCTCCAGCCCTGGAAATAAGTTTGAGCAGGGTCGTCTTATTGCCACAGGGATAGGCATTGGGTTGATTGACCTCTCCGGTAATATAACAGGTTCCCTGCTTGGAAATTGAGACAGTATCACCACCTTGAATCTGAATGTTTTTGGTAGTGTCCCCCTGTTCAAGCAGGGCTTTAAGGTCAATGGTGATAATTTTCTGTTGGCCTTTGACCATGCGTTTTATGGTTGCTGTTTCCCCTGCATCTTCGCGTATGCCACCAGCCTGGGAAATAAGGGCAAGTAAGCTGGTAGGGCCTTGCAACTCAATAAGGCCGGGTTGCACAACCTGGCCAAGAATTATAGCTTTTTGACTCTTAAACTGATCTATAAAAATAGTTACCTGAGGACGAATGATATATCCATCTGCAAGCAGAGCTTTAATTTTTGCAGATGCTCCTGGGATAGTAAGCTCACCAACGTGTACTTCACCAATTAATGGAAAGTTAATATTTCCATTATTAGATACCCTGACAGTGCTTTTCAGCTCTGGATGATCATACACTGAAATGGTTAACACATCTCCTGAGCCAATAGTGTAATCGCTGGCAGAAGATAGAGATATTGTACAACAAAAAGCCAGCAAAAACGTAGAAAAATACAGCCAATGAATAATGGTATTCTTATGCATAGGTCAATATAGAGGCGTTGTAAATATTAAAATATTATCTGAAAGTAGCAGCACTTGTACGTTTGTCACGCCGCAGTGACCAACTTTCAAAATTTATCTTCTATGGCTGGCGTTTATGATCCAGCCATGCTGGTTTTTGATACAATGATAATATATCAGGTATGTCGAAATATGCACAGAATATAGAGTGGAAAAAAGAAAGAATAAAGAGGCTCTTTTTTAAAAGATTTGTAACTGTTCAGCTGTACCCGATTTTAAGGCTATCAGGCCGCATCGTACAGACGGTGACACCGCTTCGCTGTTATAGCTCGTTGGCCTGCCCGGAGTCTCACAGGTTCGCTTACCTACCTGAATCTCTGGCACATCTGATCAGTTACACTCGGTGGTTTTGCAAGTTTTTTGCACCCATCTGAATAGTTACAAAGATTTTTCAAAATGGTTATATTTTTACGACAGAACAGGCTGGTGATTAAAAGGAAACTTTTACGCCGAACTTGAACATATTGGTTTCGTAGTCAAGATACTCTTTATTGGATTCTCTGGTATCAAAAGTATAGGAAACCGAGCCGGTTAACCAGCGTCGAAAGGCGTACTGAAGCTCAGGTTTAAAAAAAAGGCGGTCATCTACCCGGCGGCTTTTATCAAATTCATCATATTTTGAATTTTCATAAATGAAATCGACTTTACCTCTGAGCCGCTCACTGAGCAGTTGATAGTATCCAATCCTGCCTACAAAGACTTTCTTGTTAATAGCTCCGTAGCTGTCTGTTTGTTCTATATTATAGAGAGCGTCGATAATAACAGATGTTTTAATTGTTGCCTGCCAGTTGGCCTGCAACTCAAAGGCGAACGCGCCGGTTGAATTGCCATCATCAAGCGAATCATACTCTACCTGCTGGTAACCAAGTTTTCCTAACAGGCTTGTCTTGACTGTAGGTTTCCAGTTGAGACCAGCATAAAAGGAGGAACTGGTATTGTCCAAATCAACAGTGTCTTGATCGTGATCATCAAAAGATGAGGTCAAAACCCGGTATTGCAGGAAGAAATTTGTTTTCAGGCTGTAATCATAAAAGGCTGAGATATCAAAACCATTATCATTACGATCAAAAAAACGATTAACATCATCGTCATAGGAAAGCGTAAAAAAATTATAATCAAACTTTGCTGATAATTTTTCTGATATCTGCCAGTCAATCCCTGGTGTGAAAATGTTGGAGTGAAAAACTCGCTGATTGTTTGAAGTGGCGTTGGTTAAGTTGAACATATCCTGATCACGTGTAAACCTGTCCATTAGCGCAACTGTTATGTCGTGGGTGACATTATATTGCAGCAGCCCTTCAAGGTACGCATCAGTTGCATTAAGTGAGGAATTTTCAGAATAATCCTTAAAATTAAGTCCTGCACCGAGATAGAGTTGATACGCATTAAAAAAATAATTATCAGGTTGGCTGAACTGTATGCCCCCGGGAGATGTATTATGCGGAGCCACATGAAGGGGGATGCGTGCTCGTCTGGGCAAGGTGATCCAGAAAGCAGGAGCGACTTGAGTGAGCCAGTTATCCTGCTTCTCATGGTCTACATTGTATAAATTATCGGTATATTCAAAATCTACCCCAAGTGACGCATGAACATAGCCTCCCCGGTTACCAAAAATCTGATGGTTGGAATGTATTTCCTCTGCATCTTCATCAGAAAGGTGCTGTTGCAAAACAGAATCGTCGGCAGGTTTTTTGGTCAGCGGAGCATGTGAAGCTTGTTGGCGTGAAATCGCCCTCAGGTTCAAGCCATCTGGTGTTTCCTGTGAAACATCTGCAGCAAAACCAGGAAGAGACGGAGGCAGTAACAGAGCAAAAACCAAAAAAACAGACCTGTTCATTGGCTACCTTCTGGGGGTTGAAGGACTGGCAATTACACCGGTATTATCCCGGTCATCCAGAACAAGCGGTGCTGAGCATTCTGCTATACTTTCTTCCAGGGCCCTGGCAAGCTCAAGTTCAGAAATGCCGAGTTTTAAAGCAGCAGCATGGACTTCGTCACGATTTGCTCCGGCACAGTAAAGGGCTTTGAAAGTATCTTTGTTATTTATTTTGTCGTTATCGACAATAAATGTAACAATTTGAATTGGAGTGACATCATTTGCAAGGGCATTTTCTACAGAGCGGTCAATGCCGAATTTGGTATAATCCTGAAGGAAATCATCAGTCCAGTCAGCTAATGCCAGAACGGGAATTAGCAGCAGAATAGAAATAAAAGCAATAATTTTCTTCTTCATAATGTCTCCTGGCAATGTACCTTATACTTTATGGACTTAGAGCTTCTTTACTAAGTAAGCAATTCACAATATGCCACGATGGAGGTATCTTGAAAAGAAATTTTTGGGTTAATTCCACAATATTTTGAGGAATTTGACCTGAAAAAAGAAGGCAATCATAAAAAAGAGCTATTGCCTTGTAAACTTCAACAAAATCGACTTGCGCTCAGGTATGAACATTCTATATGAAGTGATTGATTTGTCGAGCATAATTTTTGCTGCTTTTACAGGGTCAGTGTCTTTGTATTTATCTGAAAGGTAAATAATCTCATGAATGCCGGATTGGATGATAACCTTCGTGCATTCATTACAGGGAAAAAGTGCTACGTAAATACGGCAGTTGTGCAGGTCTGAGGAAATGGAATTTAAAACCGCATTAAGTTCTGCGTGGCAGACGTAAGGGT
>RKSL01000240.1 GCA_008633435.1 Candidatus Desulfobulbus rimicarensis
CTTGACAAAGCCTTCTCATGGAAGCGTAGACTCCGATATCAAATAAATGCCTGCGCAGATTTTTCACAATCCTTGGCCTGAACAAAAAACTCATTTATGGAGAGACACAAGGTAAAAACAGTAGACTGTGGTATACTGATTGTTTTTGAGGTGTTTCCATCGTGAAATTTATTGGTACAACGTGCGAAAAATCATTCTTTTTATAATTCCCCTTCTGCTTATTCTTGTCTTTGGAACAGGCGGGTATATGCTCTTTGAGGGCGTTTCATGTATTGATGCGCTTTATCTCACTGTCATTACCATCACAACCGTGGGGTATGGTGATATCGTCCCTGTGCAGCCTTCCGGCCGGTTGTTTACGGTGTTGCTCGTTTTTTCAGGGGTTGGCTATGTAATGTATCTTTTCGGCCAGATTACAGAGGCTATGGTCGAGGGTGGATTAAAAAAAATTGTTGGGAGAAGAAAGATGTCCAAACAGATTGCCAAGCTTCAAGACCATTATATTGTTTGCGGGTTTGGTCGCATCGGCATGGAGATATGTTCTATCCTGCGTGAAAATAACAGACGGTTTGTTGTGCTTGAAAGAGATGAAGAGGTTATCAAGGAAATAGACAAACATGGGTATTTTGTCATTATGGGGGAGGCCTCAGATGACGATGTTCTTATTGAGGCAGGTATTAAACGTGCCCGTGGGCTGATAGCTGTAGTTTCCTCTGACGCGGATAATCTCTACATCACCCTGACAGCGCGGGGTTTGAACGCTGATCTGTTTATTCTTTCGCGCTCAAGTGGAATTCCTGGTGTCGGCAGAAAACTGAAAAGGGCAGGGGCGAGCAGGGTTATTTCTCCTTATGCGATCGGTGCACGACGTATGGCTCAGCTCATTGTGCGGCCAACAGTCATGGATTTTATAGACTTTGCAATGAAGTCCAGCGAGTTGGGACTGCGGATGGAAGAGATTGTGGTCAGTGAAGCCGCAACCTTTGCCGGCAGAACCCTGATGGAGTCGGGGTTGCGAAAGAAATATGATATTATTGTTGTTGCCATCAAGCGTGGGGATCAGCCGATGATATTTAATCCAAAACCTGATGAGAAAATCATGGCCGGTGATATTCTCATTCTGCTGGGCGACAGTGATCATATCTCGTCCCTGGAAAAAAATATGTGAGTTAGGGAGAGGTGTTCACCAGTGGGCGTTCTGGTGTATGGTGTAATACTGTCAATTACCCAGCCATGAGAATGCAATCGCGCATTTCTCTTACCGCCTGATCCACGCCGACATAGACAGCCCTTGAGATGATTGCATGACCAATACTCAGTTCGTGGATAGTGGGCAGAGCCGCAACTCTTGCGGTTGTGCGATAATCAAGGCCATGTCCGGCATTGACTTTGAGCCCGGACTCAAAGGCCAGCTCAGCTGCCTGCTCAATGAGGTGAAACTCTATTTCCTGCTCCTGCTCATCTCTGGCATCACAGTAGCGACCTGTGTGCAGTTCGACAAAAGTTGCACCTACCTCAAGGGCTGACTCTATCTGCACGGCATCTGGATCAATAAACAGCGATACTGGGATGGATGCTTTGGTCATTTTGTGTATCGTTTTTCTAAGCTTCTTTTCATTGCCTGCAACATCAAGTCCTCCTTCAGTGGTGAGCTCTTCACGTTTTTCGGGTACCAGAGTGATCATGTCTGGCCTGACCTCAAGGGCAATGTCGATAATCTCCTTAGTTGCAGCCATTTCAAGGTTGAGCCTGGTTTTGACAGTCTTTCGTAACAGGTAGACATCACGATCCTGAATATGCCTTCGATCTTCCCGAAGATGAATCACAATGCCGTCAGCTCCGGCAAGTTCACAGGCTGCTGCGGCATGAACCGGGTCTGGTTCAATGGTTCCTCTGGCTTCACGGATAGTGGCAACGTGGTCAACATTTATTGCAAGATAAGGCATGGTTTTTCTCCTGCGCATGATATTTTTAATGAGTTGATGTTCTTTCTCCCACATGATCAACGCTTCCTGGGTGGACTGTTCGTGATCATAGCCAAGCAAATGCAAGGTTCCGTGGATGATGAGTTCACATATTCTGTAATGGAGTGAGCACTGTTTTTTTTTGGACTCAACCCAGGCTGTTTCAACAGAGATGAGGATATCGCCAAGTTGATTGCTGATCAGTTGAGGAGGGAGATCTGTATACAGCTCTGTAGCGGGAAAAGAAAGGACGTTGGTTGGCCCTTTTTTATGGCGAAATTCGCTATTATAACGTGCCATTTCAGTGTCGTCCATGAGAACAATACTGAGATCCTGCTGTTGCTTGCCCAGGAAAGTCAGCAAAGCTTTTGTCCGGTCGATAAGTAACTTTCGGTTGGCTGGGAAACGCTTCTTGTCAGCAGTATTTAAGAGATTAATGGCCATCTATCTGCTTTATTGCTGTGATTGTTGAGTTGGTGATTGCTTCTCATAGGCATGAATGATTTCCTGAACTAGAGGATGACGGACAACATCGCTACGGGAGAATTGGCGAAATGCTATGCCTTTAATCTTTTGGAGGAGACGTTGTGCTTCAATCAGCCCTGACTGATGATTGCCGGGAAGGTCAACCTGGGTGATGTCTCCGGTGACAACTGCTTTTGAATCAAAACCAATCCGGGTTAAAAACATTTTCATCTGTTCCCGGGTGGTATTTTGAGCTTCATCTAAAATAATAAACGCCTTGTTCAGGGTTCGCCCTCTCATAAATGCAAGAGGCGCCACTTCTATGCGATTACGTTCCATCATCTCTTGGGTTCGTTCTCGGCCCAACATATCATTTAACGCATCCAGTAAAGGGCGAAGGTAGGGGTCGACTTTTTGCGCCATATCTCCTGGTAAAAAACCTAGTTTTTCACCAGCTTCTACAGCCGGTCTGGTCAAAATGATGCTGCGAACCTGCTCAGAGGCCAGAGCAGACACAGCCATGGCCACGGCAAGATAGGTTTTTCCTGTTCCGGCCGGGCCGATACCAAACACAATGTCAGTATTTCTGATGGCATCAATGTAGAGTTTTTGATTGACACTTTTAGGAGAAATAACACGATTTGTCGAGGTTATGTAGACCTTGTCAAGAAAGATTTCTTTGAGTCGGGTGGCAGGAGCGGAAGCAAGAATTTTTAAGCCAAAGGCAATGTCCTGGTTGAAAACAGGATAGCCAGCTTGTATGAGTTCATAAAGCTGTTCAAGGAGGTCGACGGACAGTTCTACAGAGTGTGATTCTCCCTGTATGGATAAACAGTTGCCCCGTACATTAATCTGTACATCAGCTCTGTCTTCTATAGTGTGCAAGTGGCGATTAAGCTCACCAAACAGAATCTGGGCAAGAGAAAAATCTTTGAATTCCAGGTTCTGTCTGGTGGGCTGGTGCAGTGCAGCTGAAGTTTTCAATTGGCAGCTGAAGTTTTGGCTTTAGCCAGCTCGTCATCGATCATCTGTTGAATTGCCTGCGAGCCACGATTTTGAACCCGACGTCCATTAATGAACAGGGTGGGAGTGCCATTAACCTCTGCTTTTTGTGCAGATATGAGGTCTTTATTCAACTTTTGCAATGTGAGCGGACTTTTTATGTCTTTTTTGAATTTTTCCATGTCCAGACCAATCTTTGTAGCCGCCTCTTCAATACTCTTGGTTGTTAATTTAGGGGTGGTGAAAAGTGCATCATGCATTTGCCAGAATTTTCCCTGTTCTTGAGCGGCAATTGCAGCAATTGCCGCAGGTTGTGCCATCTTGTGCATGCGCAGTGGAAGATGTTTAAAAACAATTTTTACAGTTTCTGGATTATTTTCGAGCACCTGCTCGAGCTGCGGCTGTACTTTGCCGCAGTAGGGTCATTGAAAATCCGAAAAAACGACCATGGTCACTGGTGCATTTTCATTGCCTAAAAAAGGTGCACCGGAAATATCAATGTTCTGGCTGAAAGCAATACTGATGCTGGAGTATTTTTTATCGCTGCCAACGAGGTAGAGCATTTCTCCCCGTGGGGCAATGTCTATGGCAATGGTGTTGGCATCAACCGGGATGCTGCCCATTTCCTTACCATTGACATCAAGTATATAGACTTTGTTATCATCACCCAGTACATAAACGCGTTTATTGTCAAGTGATTGGGCAAAGTCCAGAGGCTTAGTGCTGAGTTTCCATGTCTTTTGAACTGACCAGTCCAGAGCGCCTGCTCCTGTTGCCGGTGGCGTTGCTGCCAGACTCAAGCTCGGAGCAAGGAGTAATCCACAGAGAAGAAAAGTTTTTTTCATTGTTTCATCCTGTTAGTAGTATTTAAAACAGAAAATCTGAAAATAATTTCATAGCATAATACTTTACGCCCTGCACGAATATTGCGCAACCTTTGCCTGAATTTTTATTTGCCACTATGTGGTGTATTCATTCTTGGGCTGTCTGCTAATGGCTACTGATACAACACAAATATATATATTGTATGTTGTTCTAACTGTTGAATATTAAGAACTTTTTTATTGATATTAGATTGTGCGTTAATCTGCTGCATGGGTGACTTGACTAAGGTGCCATAATTGGTTATTTATATAAGGTTAGTGCGAGAGTGGCGGAACTGGTAGACGCACTGGATTTAGGATCCAGCGCACCTTGTGCATGGGGGTTCAACTCCCCCCTCTCGCACCAGTTTTTATAAGGTGATATGACTCTTTAGGGCTGACGAGCTGGTTGACTAATGGAAATAATCAGTTCTGCCGGGGTTAGGTATAAAATAGCCTGTGAACAGGCAAATTAAAAGGAATTGATTCAATGGATATTGCTGTAGAAAATGTGAGCGAGTTAAGCCGGAAAGTCACCATAACCCTGCCTGCAGATTATGTGAATAAAGAGCTGGTCAAATCATATAAAAAGCTCAAAAAAGATGTAAAACTTAAAGGCTTTCGACGGGGTAAAATACCGCAGGCTGTTCTTGAAAAGCATTTTGGAGAGCAGGTACGGGCCGAAGTTGGTGAACAACTGGTTCAGGAGACCTATTTTGATGCCATTGAAGAAGAGGGTATTGACGCAGTTGTTCATCCTGAGATCAAGGAAGTGGATTTTGGTGACGATGGTACCTTTACTTATGTGGCCATGGTTGATGTAAAACCTGAGATTGAGTTGACTAACTATAAAGGCCTTGAGATTGAAGCTCCGGTTACTGAAGTAACAGATGAAGAGATTGACGAAGAGATTGAGTCCTTACGACGTGAAAAAGCAGTGTTGAAATCTGCTGAAGATGATCATGGCATTGAAGAAGATGATATTGCTCTTGTTGACTTTCAGGGTTTTCATGAAGGCAAGGCCATGTCTCAGGTGCATAACGAAGACTATTCTGTTGATGTCGGCACCAAACGTCTTGGCGAAGAATTTGAAGAAAAACTGTTGGGTATGAAAAAGGGTGAAACAACCCTTTATGAAATTGATTTTCCTCCTGAATATCCTAATCCAATCCTTGCCGGGAAAACTGTTGAATTTAAAGTTGATGTAAAGGAAGTTAAAATTCGCATAAAACCAGAACTTGATGATGAGTTTGCCAAAGACATTGATGTGGATCATCAAACCCTTGATGATTTACGAGCTGCCATTGCCAGTGACTTGAAAGCGAAAAAAGAAAAAGCTGTGGAAGGTGACCTCGACGACCGTATTATGCATAAACTCATTGAACTGAACCCTTTTGAGGTTCCTGAACGACTGGTTGCCTATGAGATTCAGGAAATGATCAAGCAGACAGAAGAAAATCTTAAACGCAGTGGTATGACCCTGGAATCTGCAGGCATTAAAATGGAAGACCTTGTTGAGCAGAACCGTGAAGTAGCGCATAAGCGGGTTCAGGGAGACTTTCTG
>RKSL01000241.1 GCA_008633435.1 Candidatus Desulfobulbus rimicarensis
GAAAATAAAAATTTAAAACGTATCCGGATTCAGGGGTTCAAGTCCATTGACCGGCTTGATCTGCCGATGGAAAACATCAATATATTGATTGGGGCAAATGGGGCAGGAAAAACAAACCTGATTTCACTTTTCACCTTTCTAAGCCATTTATCGCAGGGGAAATTACGGAATTATGTGGCAACAGAGGGTGGTGCGGAACGGTTTTTCCATTTTGGCACTAAACATACCAGTCAAATGATGTTTGATCTGGAAGTGGGATACAATGGCTATCATGTGGAATTTTCCCCCAACCTGGACGATGATTCCCTGGTTTTCAGTAACGAATACTGCACGTTTACAATGTCATATAAAGAATTTCACCTCTCTCCCAAAAAAGGTGAAAGTGGCTTTGTCTCAGGAGAGCGGGCTGATAGTGAACCGGTAAAAAAATATACCAGAGAGTATCTTGAAAAATGCCGGGTTTATCATTTTCATGATACCAGCAATCAAGCCCGTTTCAAAAAAACCAACAAGCTGGTTAACGACCATTTCCTTGAAAAGGATGCCGCCAATATAGCACCCTTTCTTTATTCCCTTAAAAACAGTGATATTGCGGAGTTCAGGCAGGCATATCAGCAAATAGTTGACACGATTCGCTCAGTTGCCCCGTTTTTTCACGATTTTTATCTTGAGCCCAGCGGCGTGGAAGGAGATGAGAATATCATACTTCGCTGGATTCATACCAGACAGGAAGCACCATTCAGCGCCAATACGCTTTCAGACGGGACAGCACGTTTTATCTGCCTGGCAACGCTGTTTCTGCAACCAGCATCCCGCAGGCCGGACACCATTATACTTGATGAACCGGAACTGGGACTACACCCGGCAGCATTGGATGTGCTGGCGGACGTAATCCGGGCGACAGCGAAAGAAACTCAGGTAATCTGTTCTACGCAGTCAGTGGCTTTTGCCAATCTCTTTGAACCTGAAGATTTTATAGTGGTGGATGCAGAGGACGGGGTTTCAAAATTTCAACGTCTTGAAAGGGAACCTCTTGAACAGTGGCTGCAAGACTATGGCATGGGCGACATCTGGGCCAAAAACCTGATAGGAGGCCGCCCGTCATGGTAAGGCTTGCGATATCAGTTGAAGGGCCAACGGAAGAACGTTTCATCAAGATGGTCATGGTTCCATATCTCCAGCAGAAGGAAATTTATGCGATACCCTTTACATTGAGCCGTGTTGGTGGCAACGTTTCCTTTCGTAGAATCAGCAAAGATTTGAACAACCTTGCAGGCAGCTTTGACAAGGTGACGACATTGTATGATTTTTACGGATTCCGAGACAAAGAAGCAAGTGATGATAAAGGCTCTTTGGAAGAGAAAATAGTGGAGTGTGTTGCCAGTCCCTTACGTGGCAAAATTATTCCATATATCCAGATGCACGAATTTGAAGGGATACTGTTTTCATCACCGGAGGCGATCGAAAATAACATCCGGCAAACAGGATTGGCAGAATGGGCAGGTACTATTCTGCAGCAATTTGATAATGACCCGGAAAAAATTAATGACTCCAAAGAAACAGCGCCCTCAAAACGATTGCTCCGTGAAACCGGCTATATAAAAACAGTGCATGGCCCAAACATTGCCCAGGAAATAGGATTGACAGTTTTACGGGCAAAATGTGCTGGATTCGGTGAATGGCTGGACAGACTGGAGACATTATAATGATGAAACTCCACTTTGAAGACAATCTTGACTACCAGCTGGCCGCCATTGAATCCACGGTTAGTTTATTTCGGGGCCAGGATATCAACCGGACGGAATTCACGGTTTCCAAGCTCTCCCATCCCGCCGGACAGATGAAACTCTCCGGCATGGAAGAATCATCCCTTGGTGTTGGTAACCGCTTGCAGCTTCTGGATGATGAAATCCTGGAAAATCTGCAGGCCATTCAACTGAAAAACGGCCTCCGTCCCACGGAATCCCTTGCCAGCGGCGACTTTACTGTTGAAATGGAGACCGGCACCGGCAAGACCTATGTCTATCTCCGCACCATCTTTGAGCTGAACAAACGCTATGGGTTTACCAAGGTCATCATTGTTGTCCCTTCCGTGGCCATCAAGGAAGGAGTGTATAAAACCCTGCAGATAACCAGGGAGCATTTTGAAAACCTCTATCCCATGGCCAAGGGCTATGAGTATTTTCTCTATGACTCCGGCAAACTCGGACAGGTACGCAATTATGCCACCAGCACCACGATTCAGATCATGGTGGTGACGGTCGGGGCAATCAACAAAAAAAGTGTGAACAATCTCTACAAGGACAGTGAAAAGACCGGAGGCGAAAAACCCATTGACCTGGTTCGGGCCACCAGACCGGTCATCATTGTCGATGAACCGCAAAGTGTTGACGGCGGCCTGAAAGGTCAGGGGAAAAAGGCCCTGGATGCCATGAATCCGCTCTGTACCCTGCGTTATTCCGCCACCCATGTGGATAAACACCACATGCTCTATCGCCTTGATGCCGTGGATGCCTATGAACGGGAGCTGGTAAAACAGATTGAAGTCGCTTCACTTGAGGTGGAAGGAGGACAGAACAAGGCCTATGTGAAACTCCTTTCCACTCAAAACCGACGTGGTTCCATTTCTGCAAAAATTGAAATTGACGTGGCCCGGGGCAGGAATGTTCGACGGACGGTGATGACCGTGGAAGATGGTGATGATCTGGAGCAGGAAACCGGTCGGGCTATTTACGAGAATTGCCGGATCGGCACCATTACCTGCGGCAAGAATAATCAGTCTATGGAGATTTCCATTCCCGGCAAAGAGACAGTTTTGCGCCCGGGAGAAGAGATTGGCGGTGTTAATCCGGATGAGATGAAACGGCTCATGATCCGGCGCACCATCAAGGAACATCTGGATAAAGAGATGCGATTTGCCGAGATGAAATTGCCGATCAAGGTACTCAGCCTGTTTTTCATCGATCACGTAAAGTTTTACCGGGGCCGGGATGAAGACGGCAACACCATCAAGGGTAAATACGCCCTGATGTTTGAGGAAGAATACAGGAAACTGGCAAAGCTGCCGGATTATCACACCCTTTTTGCCAAGATAGACCTGGATGCCCTGGCTGAAGAAGTACATGAAGGATATTTTGCGGTTGATAAAAAGGGCGGCTGGCAGGAGCCAACCCGGAAGGCCAATGGCGAGTTGGCTGATAACGCCAGGAATCGGGAAAACGCTGAACGGGCCTATAACCTGATCATGAAGGATAAGGAGAAACTGCTCAGTTTTGATTCTAAACTGAAATTTATCTTCTCCCATTCCGCCCTGCGAGAGGGTTGGGACAACCCCAATGTTTTTCAGATCTGCGCCTTGCGGGATATGGGTACGGAACGGGAACGGCGCCAGACAATCGGCCGGGGACTGCGCCTCTGTGTGAACCAAACGGGACAACGGCTGCGCGGTTTTGATATCAACACCCTTACTGTTATTGCCACTGAAAGCTATGAACAGTTTGCCGAAAACCTGCAGAAGGAGATTGAGAAGGATACCGGCATTCGTTTCGGTATTGTTGAGAAACATCAATTTGCCACTGTGACCATAACCGGTGAGGATGGCACTGAGCGTCCCCTGGGAGTCGAAAAGTCGGAACAACTCTGGAATTTTCTTAAAGAAAAAGATTTTGTTGATCATAAAGGAAGAATTCAGGACACCCTGCGCCAGGCCATCAAAGAAAAAAAGCTGGAACTTCCTTCGGAGTTCAACAGGCAGGCTGGGGAGATAGAGGCCATCCTGCGTAAGTTGGCCGGCAAACTGGATATCAAAAATGCCGATGAGCGGATCACTATCCGAACCAGAGAAGCGGTTTTGGAAAGTGAAGAGTTCAAAGCCCTCTGGGACAGAATCAAGCATAAAACCACATACCGGGTTGAGTTTGATAATGACAAACTCATAGAAGACTGTGCCAGGGCAATCCTGGAGGCACCGCCCATAACAAAGACGAGAGCACAGTTTCGCAAGGCCGATATTGCCATTGGCAAGGGCGGTGTTGAAACCGCCGAAACCAGTCAATCCGGTTTTACCGCCATTAATGAAACAGATATTGAACTGCCGGATCTTCTCACGGATTTGCAGGATAAAACGCATTTAACCCGGGCGAGTCTTGTGAAAATCCTTACTGAGAGTCGCCGCCTGAATGATTTTAAGCGGAACCCTCAACAATTTATCGAGATAGCAACAGAGGCGATTAACAGAACGAAACGCCTGGCCCTCGTTGACGGGATACGCTACCAACGCATTGGTGACGATTATTTTTATGCCCAGGAATTATTCAAGCAGGAAGAACTGACCGGGTATTTGAAGAATACTCTGGAAACCCATAAATCCGTTTATCAACGGGTTGTTTATGACTCTGCCGGAGTGGAACGTACATTCGCCCAAGACCTGGAAAACAATGAAGCGGTAAAGGTCTATGCCAAGCTTCCCGGCTGGTTCACAGTCCAGACCCCGCTCGGAACCTATAACCCTGACTGGGCAGTGCTGATAGAAAACGATGGCGAGGAAAAGCTCTATTTTGTGGTGGAAACAAAGGGCAGTAAGTGGTGGGATGACCTGCGCCATAAAGAGGGAGCAAAAATAAAATGTGGCGAAAAGCATTTCGAAGCGTTGCTATCTGCCGTACTGGCTGATACCAAAAACCCGGCCAAATATGTAAAAGCCACCAATGTGGCAGATATGCTGAGCCATGGGTGAGGAGCAGGTTATGCAAATAGAGGATACAGTTACGGTACAAGTGAAATTATCTGACTGGTTTAATGAATGCCCAATATGGCTCAGGGATGCAGCAAAGCGTTTGCTTGGAACG
Organism: Candidatus Desulfobulbus rimicarensis; assembly: GCA_008633435.1. GTDB lineage: Bacteria > Desulfobacterota > Desulfobulbia > Desulfobulbales > Desulfobulbaceae > Desulfobulbus_C > Desulfobulbus_C rimicarensis. Next base: position 4,848 of record RKSL01000241.1, read on the forward strand.
GATGCACTGAGTGATCATGATTATGAGGAGCTTACAACCCTTTGTCTGCAAGAGGTTGAGAACCTTTGTGAGAGTACTGAGTATACTTTGCCGGAAAATGCCTTTGACAATATCAATGCATATAAGCTGAAACTCGTCTCGATTAGTGATGTACAGGGTATTAATGCTCTTGCCCCGAAAGTGCCTCTTCAGTTTGGTAAAGGTAACCTTGCCGTTGTATATGGGCAAAATGGTGCTGGCAAATCTGGATATGTTCGAATATTGAAGCATGCATGTGGGGCAAGACATCCGGGGAACTTACTTCCAAATGCGTATAGTACTGAATCAGTTCAGCAGCAATGTTCCATTGATTATGAAAAAAATGATATGGCCATTCATCAAGTGTGGGTGGCATCTTCAGGTTTTTTGCCTGATCTTAAGAGTGTCGATATTTTTGATGCGAGCTGTGGCAAGATTTATGTGGTCGCTGAAAATGAAGTTACCTATGAACCACCGGTTCTGTCATTCTTTTCTGAATTGATATCAGTGTCTGAGAAGATTTCATCGCGACTTGATGCTGAAATTGGCAAACGTCCTTCCAAAAAGCCGAATTTACCACCGGAATATTCAAATACATCTGTCGGTCAATGGTATGGAAAACTGTCTATCAAAACAAAGAAGGAAGATGT
>RKSL01000242.1 GCA_008633435.1 Candidatus Desulfobulbus rimicarensis
GGAGTGGTGTGCGGATTGGTTTCGTGAAGATTTAGGGAGTGATCCTGTGATAGATCCCAGTGGGCCTGAAAAGGGCGAGTACCGTGTGCTGCGTGGCGGCTCCTGGTTCGACGGCTCCGGGGGCGTTCGTTCCGCTATCCGCGGCGGGGGCGGGCCTGGCGACCGTGACCGCCGCGGGGGCTTTCGCCTTTCCCGAGGTCATGAGCCAGGATAAGCAGGCAGCATTCCACCGCCGGATCTGACGTAAGCGTCGCGGAGCAGCGTCGATCAGATCCGGGGATGGAATGCGTAGGAAATATAAACTCTACAAAAAAGTCATATGAAATTTCATTTTTTTACAATCCCGGTAAGGGATTCAAAGGCTGCTGAGTCAGAACTCAACACATTCTGCAACCAACACCGCATAGTGAGCGTGGAAAAACAGTTTGTCGCCAATGGTGACAACAGCTACTGGTCGCTGTGTCTTGAGCGGGTGAGTAATGAAGATGCACCGGGTAAACCCCATACATCGGGAAATAAGGTTGATTATAAACAAATACTGAATCAATCAGATTTTATTCTTTTTGCCAAATTACGAACTTTGCGCAAAGAGATTGCCGAACGTGAAGGAATTCCTCCATATGTGGTGTTTACCAATGAGCAATTAGCCGATATCGTCCGTGGTAGGATTTCTACCAAAGCAGCACTGTTGGAGTTAAAAGGTGTGGGGACAAAAAGAGTAGATAAATATGGCGATCTGTTTCTTGCAAAAATGGAGGCAGAAGGTGAAGTAATCAGGAATGAAAAGGATACGGATAGAACTCGAATCGATAGCGAACAGGAACAACCTGATACTGGCTCTGCACAAAGCGGCGCAGGGTAAACGGTTTCGAAGAGATATAGCAGCTTTTCTGCTGGATGTTGATGGTTGTTTAAACCAGCTATCCAAAGATATTCTTGCCCGGCGGATGCCCTATGGCCGGTTTCGGGAATTTTTTATTTTTGATCCAAAAAAACGGTTGATCCATGCTGCCTGTTTTGAAGACAGAGTGTTTCATCATGCTCTTATGAATATCGCCGGGCCTGTACTGGAGCGAGCCATGAGTCCGATAAGTTTTGCCTGTCGTCCTGGAAAGGGTGTACACAAAGCAGTTGCACAGGTTCAGAAGAATTTGCGTCGTTATCCATGGTACGTGAAAATAGATATTGAAGGGTACTTTGCGTCCATTGATCATCTCCTTGTTTGCAGCAGTTTACTGCGTCGTTTTAAAGGGAGAAGCATTGAGCAGCAGCTCTTGCGTATACTTGGTGCCTATGAGGTCCGACCGGGTACAGGGCTGCCCATCGGCTCATTAACCTCGCAATATTTTGCCAATTATTTCCTTGATGGATTTGATCGGTTTCTTGCGCACAAAAATGAGGTGAAAGCAGTTGTACGCTACATGGATGATATTGTCTGGTGGTGTAATACCAGGAAGGATGCTGTACTGATTTTGCAAAATGTGTATGAATATCTTCAGGACAAGTTATCCCTTACAGTAAAACAGAATGTACAGATACAGCGGAGTGTACAGGGGATCAGCTATTGCGGGTTTCGCATTTTGCAGGGCACAATAAGGTTGAGTCGTCGGCGTAAACGAAGTTATCAGAATCGCAGACAATATTGGGAACATCTCTATTTGACGGGAGTAATAGATTCCTGCCAGCTTCAACAAAGTTATGCTGCCGTACATGCTGTTACCGCAGGCACCATGAGCCGTGAGTGGCGTCGGCAGAATTTACATCGACATCCATCGCCTGTTGTGTAAAATAGGCCAGGGTGACAGATCAGAAAGGCAAGAACCGTGTGCTGCGTGGCGGCTCCTGGATCAACAACTCCAGGAACGTTCGTTCCGCTATCCGCAACAGGAACGAGCCTGGCAACCGTAACCACAACAGGGGCTTTCGCCTTTCCCGAGCTCAACACGCTGTTGGAATGAGTGTGAATGACCAGATCGTTATCCTGCCTTACCTGGGCTTTTCAGGTAAGCAAAAAGCAAGGTCACCGGTGCGTTAGTACTGCGAGATGGTACGTGGGAAAGCCCACCGGCTGGCCGTTTTTAATGAATTTCTTCCCATAGACGACAGCTATGTACCGTAATCCGCTTGCTCCACCTGATTTCCCGGCTTTGTGGGCCTCCGACTGGGGGGAGGATAAATTCGGGCTCTGGATGGCATTTTCGCTGAAAGATGTGCGGCAGGTATTTCGCTGGCTTGAGCCGGGCAGTTTTTTGATGGGCTCGCCCGGGGATGAACCGGAGCGGGAACCATGGAGTAGTAAGGAAACGTCACACAAAGTAACCCTCACCCATGGTTTCTGGCTGGCCGATACAACAGTCACCCAGGCGTTATGGAAGGCGGTGACGGGAAACAACCCCAGCCATTTTAAAGGTGATGAGCGACCGGTTGAACGCGTCTCCTGGGATGATGCCCGGCAATTCATAGAAAAGCTCAATCAGCTGGTTCCAGAGCTTCATGCACGCCTGCCCTCAGAGGCGGAATGGGAATATGGTTGTCGTGCCGGAACGCAAACGCCCTTTTCCTTTGGTGAGAATATCACCACTGAGCAGGTGAATTATGATGGTACTCATCCGTATAATAATGGCCCCAAAGGGGAATACAGGGAGAAAACAGTAGCTGTACAAAGTTTACCCAGCAACGACTGGGGGCTGTATGCAATGCATGGCAATGTGTGGGAGTGGTGTGCGGATTGGTTTCGTGAAGATTTAGGGAGTGATCCTGTGATAGATCCCAG
>RKSL01000052.1 GCA_008633435.1 Candidatus Desulfobulbus rimicarensis
ATTTTCCGGCTATCGAATCAGATATTCCCAGAGAGGCCCGGAGTAGCCTTTGGCAAACATGCGGTTGACCACTTCTGCCGCTTTTTTACCACCTGAGCCTGCTATCCAGTTGATCCTGCCCCTGGCCTGGGCCAGAACACGTTTTTCGATCTGTCTTGCAGAAATCTGCTTTGGTTGATAATAGACGGGTTTGATCAGGCTGGTATCCGGGGTGATTGTGTTTTCCTGCAGGGCAATATCATAGATTTCTGTATGCGGATAAATGCGAATACCGATAAAAAAGAAAAACACAGATTGTTTAATCTGTTCAATATGATCAATGGTCTCCTCAACAGTATGACTGTTTTCGCCGGGGCCGCCGAGAAGAAAATAATGGGCAGCATGGACACCAGCTGCAACGGCCTGCTTGTGGGCGGCAAACACATCGTCAATGGTGAATGGTTTGCGATAGGTGGCAAGCATTTGAGCAGACATCGATTCTGTGCCGAATTCGGCATGGGTAAGGCCGGAGGCGGCCATCTCTTCAAAATAGCCGTTCGGGAGCTTGCGTGGCGCAAAAAACGCACCCCAGGGGATGGTTACACCTGTTTTGCGCAGGGCTTTGGCCACACGCAGGCTGTGGTCGATATCCGAATTAAAGGTAGAGTCGGTGATAAAAAAATATTGAGCACCGTTTTTCTCAAGAGCCAGGGCGGTACGGGCAATTTCTTCCGTGGCAAAGAAACGGTGTCGGCGTCCTTCGATATGTGGATATGGGCAGTAAATACAGCGGAAACTGCATCCCCGCTTGGTTTGCAGGTTGAACATGCCGCCCTTGTTCAGATAATACGCAAAATGATCGGCATTTTTGTTCACCCATCTTTTCGGGGTGCCAGGCCACGGGCTGGGGGGAATTGCTGGTTGTTCCCTGCTGAGCAACCCGGGAATCCCGGTGGGATCTCCTCCGTCGGCAAGAGCGTCAACCAGCATGCCGAATCGTTCCCCCTCGCCGATGATGCCGTAATCAGCATCCAGTTCCTTGAAGATTTCTTCGGGTAAAATAGTAAACCCGGCACCACCACAGACAAGTACAGCCCTGCTCTGTTGTCGTATTTTCTGAATAAACTCTCTGTACTGCCGGATAAAATAGAGCGGATCGCAGGCATCGGTATTGTCAACATTTCTGCATGAAATGCCGATGATGTCAGGGGAAAAGTCGGCGAGCATGGAAAAAAATGCGTTTTCAGACAACACGTTGAGGTCAACGATCTTGACCGTGTGGGCAGGGCTGATCGACGCGGCCACATAGTCAAGCCCCAGCGGATAGACCGGATAGGGAATGGTTAATGTGTTGGGGGAGACCAGCAGAATTTTCATGGCAGATAACATTCCATAGCCGTGATTGTACGACCTAATCCGAGAATGAGTATTCCTGGGCGTTTAAGCTGTGTATTGTTTTCTCCTGCAAAGGCGGCAGGAATTTTTCGGTTGAGCAGGATAGCCGTGGCAAGAACTGCGGCAACAGCAGAGGCAGAGGCAAACTGGCCTACATATTTGCGGTAATCAACCACTTGAATGTTGAGATCGACACGTTTGCTGAAATATCTCAGCTGCGCTGTGGCCAGGGGCTGATCAGCCGCAGGAATCCCGGCAAGGACAAGGCCGAAACGTTGATGTATCGCAGCTGTACCACCGAGCTTTTCCACAAGAGCGGTTACTGTGCTGTTTTCTATTGCCTGCGCATAAAAAGAGGTCTGCAGGCAGGGATATTGTCGGGTTGCGGCGGTAGCCTGTTCCATATACAAGGCGCCTCCTCCGTCTGCAGGCGGGGTATGGGGAGAGAACGACGGATCAAAGAGCGGGGTGAACGATGCATGGTATTCATCTGCGCCCAGCACACAGCAAGGGGCATCCCCGGCCAGTAATTCGGCGCTTAACAGTGCCTGTTCAAAGGAATAATTGCCGCCGCTGCAGGTGATATTTGCCCCGGTTGACCCTGAAAAAAGGGCAATCTGTCCTGCCGGAGCATTATGGACAGAACCGATAAAATCGGTGGGGCTGGGGAATTGTTCGTCGGTCTCTTCAAGCCGTTTAAGAAAATCGTGAGTTTCAGAAAGGGCGCCCCAGCCTGTCCCCATAAAGATATCATGGGGCGTCTCTTTGGTGCCTGAATTTTCCCGGGCAGCTGTTGCAAGGGCAAGACCCATGCGGGCAAGTCGCTTTAAGCGGCGTATTTTTCTGGCAGGCAGGTTTGCGGAAAATTCGCTGTTTTCCGGCAGACCGGCAACGGGTTGTTGCAGCTGGAGCGCAGCCATGGTCGTGTTCAGGTCGCCAGCTCCGGTCAGGCAGGCTGCGCCCAGCACCTGTAACTGCGGCCTGGAAAGGGCTGTATTCGTTTGCTGCAGATCTCGTGGAGTGGTGATGAGCAGCGAGCCGTTGTTACCTCCAAAACCAAAAGAGTTTGAAAGGACGACCTTGAGCGGGTGTCTTTCCGGGATCTTTTGCGGGGGGATAAGCTCTGGATCAGGTATGGAACATCCCTGGTTTGCCGGCAGGATCTCTCTGCTGACAGCAAGTCCGGCCACTACGGCTTCAATGGCTCCCGCCGCAGCCAGGGTGTGGCCGGTTGCCCCTTTGATGGAAGACACAGGTGGTGGTGTGGAAAAAAGCGCCTTGATGGCCTTTGATTCTGCCCGGTCATTATCAGGTGTGCCGGTGCCGTGCAGATTGATATAGTCAATTTGCGTACAGTGTATATTAGCATCAGTCATGGCGGCAGCCATGGCCTGACGCGCGCCTTTGCCTTCGGGATGCGGTGTTGCAGGGTGGTAGGCATCGCAGGAAAGACCATAACCGGCAACTTCTGCCATTGTTGAGTTCTGTTTTTGGGTGCTGAGCAGCACCATGGCCGCGCCTTCGCCAACAGACATACCTTTGCGTCCGGTATCCATGGGGCGTGCACCGTCAGGGTCAACGAGCTGGAGCGAGTTAAAGCCAAAATAGGTGAGCCGACAGAGCGAATCAGCACCCCCGGCCAGTACCCGGGTTGCCTGACCGCTTCTCAATAACTCCATGGCAATACTGATGGCCACAGCCCCGGATGAGCAGGCAGTGGATACGGTAAGTACCGGGCCGCTGCAGCAGAAATGAGCGGCCAGCTGCTCTGCCACAGTACCCAGGCCATGATAGCGATAGAGATCAGGATTTGTCTCACCCGATCTGAGCAGGTTTTCAGTGGTTGCAATCCCCCCTGTGGTGGTGCCGATGACCATGGCATCAATGGACACCTCTGCAGGGTCAACAGCCTGTAATGCAGCCTCCATTGCCAGCTGGTGGGTGCGGGGCAGACGGGAATCGAGCGGGATGCTGTCGACCTGGGCCACTGGTAATGGTTTCCCCGAGAGCAGGGAGAACAGGGTGAGCGGTGCCAGGCCGCGCCGGTTTTCAAGGAGTGCCGCAGCGGTTTGGGTGCAGCCGCTGCCAAGGGCGGAAACTATGCCGGCGTTGTTGATGTATATCTGCTTTCTACTCAAGCAGCAGCTCCGGGAGAGTGGTCCTGAATATGCCGGGCAAGGGCTGTGAGGGTGGAAAAAACCTTTTCGCCGACTTCTTTATTGTTAATTTTTACCCCGTAATCTTTTTCAATCATGACCACCATTTCCAGTACATCTATGGAATCAATTCCATGCTCGCCCCCGACCAACTGTGCATTTTCATCAATATCGGCCGGGGTCAGGTCTGAGAGGTTTAATATATCAATCAGCTTGACTTTTAACTCTTCTACAAGTGTATTCATTTGGTTTGCCATTTAACAAAAGAAAAAATAAGGTTATGAAGAAAATTTGTAATCGTTTTTCATGGACTGGTTCACCTGATCCTGCCATGCTGGTTTATCTTATCAGAGAGAAGAATTTTGTCATCCTCTTTGCATAAAATAGTGGCAATGCAGTGGCGGCATCCACAAGTTTTGCAGATACCTTGTAAAGAGGTTTTGGCAGAAAAAAGGAAAACGTATTATCCTGTAGAGACGTTAACCCGCATGTTCAGGAAAAAACGTGTACTTACTTTGATATGCATACATCTTCGTATGAGCATCTTGTACCGGCTGATCTGCTTCCCCATCGGGGGAGAATGTTGTTGCTGGACGAGATTATAGAAATTACAGAATGTTACGCAGTGGCGGCAGCAACTGTGCGTCCGGACTGGCCCCTGACAACGACAGTCGGCGGTGACCCGCTGCTCTTAGTTGAGCTGGCAGCCGAGACTGCCGGCGTCTGCAACAGCTGGAATGAACGTGCAGTCACCGGAAAGGTCGGGGCGAACAAAGGCTGGCTTGTCGGGGTCAAGCAGGCAGAATTTTACGTTGACACCTTGGCTGTTGGCAGTCGTATAATCATTCGTTCAGAAAATACCCATAAATATGATGTACTGCGGGAGATTTCAAGTACAGTCCTTATGGATAAGAAAGAGGTCGGCAAAATTATCCTGCAACTGATAAAGGCGGAAGACAATGACTGATGGATACAGAGAACCCGGACGTGAAATTATTCTGGTTACAGGGGCCAGCAAAGGTATTGGCCAGGCTATCTGCCGCGAGCTTGCCCACCGCGACAGTTATACCGTTATCAACTATTACTCTGATAAAAGCGGAGCCGAGAAGACTCTTGCCATGGTGCGAAAGGCCGGAGGGATGGGTGAACTTTATCCTTTTGACGTGCGTGATGGCGAGGCTGTGGAGCGCAGTATTGAAGATATTGTGTCGCGGCTGGGAAGCATTGATATTTTAATCAACAATGCCGGGGTTATTGCTGATGGCCTCTTTATGATGATGTCTCCGCAGAGCTGGCATACGGTTATTGATACCAGCCTGAACGGGTTTTATAACCTTACCCGGCCGGTGATAGAAACAATGGTGCGTCGTAAAAAAGGCTCTGTGGTTTCGATCTCGTCGGCTTCCTCCATGATGGCCAACCGGGGCCAGGCCAATTACAGCGCAGCCAAGGCCGGACTGAATGCCGCAAGCCGTTCACTGGCAGCCGAGGTGGCCCGGCTGGGTATCCGGGTCAATGTGGTGGCTCCGGGGTTGATTAACACCGAGATGGTAAAAGACGCGCCAGTAAAAGAGATTAAAAATATGATCCCCATGGCAAGGCTTGGTACTCCTGAAGAGGTGGCCAGCGTTGTTCGTTTCTTATGCTCGGACGATTCATCCTATATAACAGGACAGGTTATTTCGGTGAATGGCGGTATGTTTTAATGAGGGCTCTACGGTATGTTTTGCTGTTTCTGCTGGTTTTTTTCTGTCTGGGCTGGGCAGGGAGTTGGGAGGAAATCCGCAGTAATTCAGGACGTATCACCTCTATCCAGGCAGATTTTACCCAGGAAAAACATCTGAAAATTCTGGTTCGGCCCTTGATATCCAAAGGCGTTTTTGTCTTTCAGGCACCGGATATGCTGCGCTGGGAATATACTGCTCCGGTGAAGAGTCTTTTGCTCATGCATGGCAGAATCATGCGGAAATTTCACCAGCGGAACAATGCGCTGGTCGAAGATACCTCACCGGGCATGGATGCCATGCAGGTGGTGAGCGAGCAGATCAGCCAGTGGCTTGCCGGCAATTTTACGGATAACCCGGTCTTTGCCGCAGAGCTGAAAGATGATGGTGTTATTGTTCTCACCCCGAAAAACAAAGCGATGTCGGCCATAATCAGTAAGATCGAACTTGCCTCCGGTGCTGAACCGGGGCTGATGAAATCGGTGACAATTTATGAAGGAGCAGACTCGTTTACCCGCCTTCTCTTCAGTCATGCCAGGCTCAATACACCTGTCCCCCTCAGCCTGTTTACAGAGCAATGATGCCCCGTTGTGTTCTGCTGTCTGTCCTGCTGCTTCTCTGTTGCTGCGCCCCCCGGCCAGTTCTGATGCCACAGCTGGATAAAGTGGTGCCACAACACGTTTCCTGCCCTGCGCTGTTTCCCCGGGGGGATTATCAGTTTGTTCATCTGATTAATTTTTCCATGCCCGGAGGGAATCACGGTTCGGCTATGGGAGTGACGGTCTTAAAAGGCAACACTATTCACTGCGTGCTGATGACCGTGGAAGGGCTTGTTCTTTTTTCTGCGGATTGTACCGATACCCTGCAGGTCAACCGGGCAGTGCCGCCCTTTGACCGGCCTGGTTTTGCCCAGGGCTTGATGGCAGATATCAGAACGATTTTTCTGCAGCCCCGGGGTGACACCATAACCGGGCAGGCCGATGACACAACCAGGATCTGCCGGGTTGCCGGACGCTCCGGCATTGTTGATACCCTGCTCAGCCCTTCAGGTTGCAGCAAAAAACTCTTTTACTCGTCCGACCATCACCTCCAGCGGGTGATTACGGCAGCAGAGTGTAACCGGGAGCTTGGCGGGGTGCGGATTCCTGATCAGCTTCTCCTCCAGGTGTTTACCCATGGCGGCTACAGGCTTGAAATGCATCTGGTTAGTGCAGAACAGCTTCTTTCTGTCAAATGAGTAGCCAAAAAGCATCGCTATTGCAATCAGTTGATGATGCCTGTGGCAGCTGTTTTCTGATGCTTCCGGGAAATCATAAGGTATCCAGAACCACAACGCCATTGACCAGTTATGCACTCCAGACCTCCATTTCCTGAAAAAGTTCTGATTATAGGTTCCGGTATTGGCGGCCTGAGTACGGCTGTTATTCTTGCCGGGATGGGAGTTGAGGTCACGGTTGTTGAAAAAAATGCCCATCCCGGCGGGTTGATGCGCAGTTATCGTCGTCAGGGCATGGATTGCGAGGTCGGGGTGCATTATCTGGGCTCTCTGGATCCCGGTCAGATACTGCACAGATTTTTCAGCTATCTGGGGGTTGCCGAGGATATCCGAGCCAGGAGGATGGGCGCGGACGGCGTGATTGATCGCTATCTCTTTGCCTCTTTATGCAGCCCCATTGACAGCTTTGATCTGCCTTCAGGGGTGAGCTGTTTTGCCGAGCGTCTGCATGCCGCCTTTCCCCAGGATCATCAGACCATTGCCAGTATTACAGCCTCAATTACCCGGGCTGCCGAGCAACTGCATGGCCTTGACCTGCTTTATGCCGATGATGCGGATTTCACCCTGCTTGATCAGGCGGAACCCCTGGGGCAGACCCTTGCTGAAATGGGGTGCTCGCCCGGGCTGCGCAGTGTGCTGGCCATTGCCGCAAGCTGGATAGGTGTACCTCTGGATGACTGCCCGGCCTATTACCATAATATGGCGCTGGCCTCCTATCTCTCGTCTTCGTACAGGCTTGAGCAGAGCGGGGCAGACATGGCGGATATCTTTGTCCGCCGACTTGGTGAGCTCGGTGGCAGAGTTTTTACCGATGCCGAAGTGACAGAGCTTCTGGTGACATCCCGGCAGGTACAGGGGGTGCAGCTCAGATCCGGAGAAATTTTGTCAGCGCCGTGTGTCATTGGTGCTGTCCATCCCCAGGTGGTTTTACAGATGTTACCCCGGGGGGCTGTGAAACCCTCGTATGTCAAACGGATCACCGGGCTTGTTAATACCCATGGCATTTTTGCGGTACATGCTGCGGTTGATCGCAGTTATCATCCTGAAATTCATCATAATATTTTCAGGATAGATACCGGGCCAGCTGGCAATGTTCACGATCTCAGGTATTTCCAGATCCGTAACAGCAGGCATCCTGACAAAAATATCTTATCCCTGCTCACCTCAGGACAGGATGAGCTGTGGAGCACTTGGCAGCACACCAGAACCGGCCGGCGGGGGCAGGAGTATATCAATACCAAAGAGCAGCGGGCTGCAACTCTGCTTGTTGAGGCAGAGCAGCTGTTCGGCACTCTGCACGGTCTGGAACTGCTCGATGTTTCTACCCCGTTGACAATGCGGGACTGGGTGAACACCCCCGGAGGCAGTGCCTACGGGGTGCTGCGATCTTCCAGTCAGGTACTTGGCACTGCCCTGCTTAACCGGACAGCCGTGCAGGGGTTGTACCTTGCCGGGCAAAACGTGATGGCTCCGGGGATTATCGGTACCATCATGGGCTCCTTTGGTACTGTCAAGTTGCTTCTTGGTGCTGAACGTTTTAAAGAAAAGGTGCAATTATGAGGCAACAATGATCCGGTTACTGCTCTTTCTTGCCATTACTCTGCTGCTGTTGTTTCTTTCCAGGAAACCGTTGCAAAACCCGGGGGTGCATGGGTTTTATCGTTTTTTTGTTTTTGAGGGCATTGTCGCTCTGGTACTGCTCAACCATCCCTACTGGTTTGCCCGCCCTTTTTCTCCCCTGCATCTTCTCTCCTGGGGATTATTGACCCTGTCTATTTTTTGTATTTTCAGCTCGCTGCTTATGCTTAAAAAACATGGAGGCAAAGGTACGCGGTCGTCCATGCCGGAGAATTTTTCTTTTGAAAATACGGTTCATGTCGTTGATACCGGTATTTATCGCCATATCAGACATCCCATGTACAGCTCCTTGCTTTTTCTTGGCTGGGGAGCATTTTTCAAGCATGTCTCCTGGTCAGCCGGTGTGCTTGTCGTGGGGATAACGGCTTTTCTTGTGGCGGCTGCCCGGGTGGAGGAACGGGAAAATATCGCCTTTTTTGGCGAAGAGTACACAAAATATATGGCTGCATCAAAAATGTTTATTCCATATTTTTTTTCATTTGCGTTGTGCTGTCTCTGTTACTGTCATCCACAGTTTTTGCCTTTGCAGATGATTTGAATATGGGAAAAGAGTGCTGCAATTGAGAGAAAGATTAGGTAAAGTACTGTGTCGTTTCAGGGGAACCGTTGAACAGCTCCCTTGGTGACCGGTTACGTTTCAGGTAATCCTGCATGGATGAACCAAATTCGCCAGCCAGCGGGGAGTGGCAGGCTCACAGGTGCATCGACTATCAACTACACTGGAGTGGTAGTGAAAAAAATTCTGGTACTCTATTATTCCCAGAGCGGTCAGCTGCAACGGGTGTTGGGGCGGCTTAAGGATGGCCTGCTGGCCGGAGATGAAGAGGTGCAGTGCGATGTCCGGGAAATTGTCCCGGTTACCCCTTATCCCTATCCCTGGCCGTTTTACAGGTTTTTTAATGTGTTTCCCGAAGCAGTTACTCTTGACGGTTGTGCGGTGAAGCCTGTTGACCTGGCCGATCAATACGATCTCATTGTGCTGGGCTATACCATCTGGTTTCTTTCGCCCTCTCTCCCGGTAACCGGGTTTTTACAGAGCAATCAGGCTAAAATCCTGTTTGCAGGTAAACCTGTGGTCACTGTTATTGCCTGCCGGGATATGTGGCTGATTGGTCAGGAAAAGATGAAATCTCTGCTCGCTGGTCTGGGCGCACGACTGCTTGATAATGTGGTGTTGACCGATCAGGGGAAATCCATCTATACCTTTGTGACCACGCCCCGCTGGATGCTCACCGGGAAAAAAGACAGGTTTTGGTTTTTCCCGAAAGCAGGAGTTGCCGAAGAAGAGATTCATCGGGCAGACCGTTTTGGCAGACGCCTTGCAGAGTCTCTTGCCGCAGGCAAAGAAACTGGTGAGGCTCCTTTGCTTTCCGACCTTGGGGCAGTGAATGTCAACGGCAAACTGATTGCCACAGAGCGTATTGCCCACCGTAGTTTCTTGATCTGGAGCAGGCTGATTAAAAAGGCAGGCCCTCAAAATTCCAGAGGACGCAATATGGTTATCACCATCTATGCCGTGTTTCTACTCTGCCTGGTACTGACCGTTGTGCCTCTCAATATGCTGGTGCGCAGATTGCTGTCACCATTTGGCAGGAAAAAACTTGCCAGAGCAGTGGAATATTACGAGCAGCCTTCGGGAAGGTAACTTGAGCGACTGATAAAGCCCGGCAGAAAAGAAAAGCACAATTGGGGCAATACAAGTCTGTGTCATGTGCTGATATAGAGAGTGTTTCGACTTGCAAATTTCGTGCTTCGAATTTCCTCTTTTTAGATTATCATTGCTGCCAGCTGAAGAACATCCCTTAATTGGAGTATTTTGCCAAATGGTTTGGAGCAGTTGTTGATGAAATATAGACGTGTTAAGACCTCCTGATATGATGTCCAGGGTGTATATAAAAGATATTGGCGTGTTTCTCCCTAATGTTCCAGTGGATAATCAGGCCATGGAGCAGGTGCTTGGTCAGAGCGGTGATCGACCATCCCGGGTGAAGAATATTATTTTACGCAGTAACGGTATAACTTCCCGGTATTATGCCATTGATCCGCAGACCGGCAGGGCAACCCATACCAATGCAGAGCTTACCGCCCTGGCTGTACAGGAGCTGGGTCGGGCCGGATGTCCTTTGCAGAGCCTTGATCTGCTCTGTTGTGGCACAACGCTGCCGGATCAGTTAATGCCCAGCCATGGGGTTATGGTTCATGGCAAACTGGGATTGCCCCCCTGCGAAGTGGCGGCCTTGTCGGGAATCTGTGTCTCCGGTATGATGGCTCTGAAATACGGGTATCTGGCGTTGCGCTGCGCTGAGGCAGAAAATGTGGTGGCAACGGGTTCTGAAAATGTTTCTGCCCTGTTGCGTGGACATAATTTCTGTGAACAGGGCAATAGTGTTGACAACGATACAGACCGGGTGCAGGAGCTGGCCTTTGCCAAAGATTTTCTGCGCTGGATGCTCAGCGATGGTGCCGGAGCAGTCTGGATGGCTGACAAACCCAATAACCAAGGACTTTCTCTGCGCATTGACTGGATCATGCAGAAATCGTATGCCGGTCAACTTGAACCCTGCATGTATGCCGGGGCTGAAAAAGCAGAAGACGGCACCCTCATGGGCTGGCGTGAGTTTCTGCCCCGGGATTGGGTGAGTCAATCGGTGTTTGCCATCAAGCAGGATGTAAAATTGCTTAATGAGAACATCATTGAATATACAGTGACCCGGCCGTTAAGAGAACTGGTAGAGTCCGGACGGCTTGATCCCGCACAGATAGACTGGTATTTGCCCCATTATTCCTCTGAGTTTTTCCGCAACAAGGTCTATGCCGGCATGGTGGAGGCGGGTTGTGATATTGATCAGGATAAATGGTTTACCAATCTGCATTATAAAGGCAATACCGGGTCGGCATCTATCTATATAATTCTTGAAGAGCTGTTTCACTCCGGCCGTCTTTCCGGGGGCGAAACCCTGCTCTGTTATATTCCTGAAAGTGGCCGGTTTTCCACTGCGTTTATGCAACTCCGTGTGGTCTGATGAAGAGCAGCAAGGTTCCCCAGCATAATATTTCCACCTACGGTGACAATAAAAAGGCGATCTATGCTGTTGGTACAGATGGTCGCTATACACGGGTTTGCTCCTCTGGCTGGAAGGTTGAAGAAGCTGCGACAAAACAAGCTCTTGACGAGTTGACCCGTCTGGCGATCCTTGCCCGGAAAGACGTTCTGGCTGGCAAGGCTTCTCCCCTGTATTTTCATATGTATGATCGCAGGATGGATGTACAGACCCTGGCCCAGGCCACTGGATTGTTTAAGTGGCGCATCCAGCGGCATTTTCAGCCCCGGGTTTTTGCCCGGTTGCCCGAAAAGATCCTGGCGCGCTACACGGATGCACTGGGGATCAGTGTTGCACAGTTATGCCAACTGCCGCAAGAGGAAGGCGCAGGTGCCCAATAACGTGTTTGAACATGATCATTTTGCCCATTGCGAAAGCGGGGTGATGTCGCTGCTGTTGCGCCATCATGGTCTGGAACTCTCTGAAGCCATGGTTTTCGGGCTTTCCGGCGCTCTGATGTTTGCCTATATACCTTTTGTTAAACTTGGCGGCCTGCCCCTTATTGCCTACCGGAGCATGCCGAGGGCCATTATAAAAGGGTTACGGAAAAACCTGGGTATTGGCATGAAAATGGTCAATTTTTCAAACCCGTCACTGGGGAAGAAAGCCCTTGATGAGGTACTTGACGCGCACCAGGTTGTCGGTGCGCAGACTTCGGTATTCTGGCTGCCATACTTTCCTGAAGAAATGCGTTTTCATTTTAACGCCCATAATCTGATTATTTTCGGCCGGGACAACAATGATTACCTGATCAGTGACCCAGTCTTTGAGCATCCGATGCGGTGCCCCTCCAACGATTTGCAAAAAGCACGATTTGTCAAGGGAATGATGGCGCCTAAAGGTTTGCTGTATTATCCGGAAAAAATTCCTGAGCAGCTTGATTATGCAAAGATTATCCCCAAGGTCATCAGGAAAAATGCACGGGCAATGCTGAAAACTCCGGTGCCGGTTGCCGGGCTGGGAGCCATGCGCCTGCTGGCCAGGCATCTTGGTCGGCTGGATAAACCAGGATGGCTGACCCAGCTTCGCCAGCGACCACAAACCATGAAAATCAGCGACTGCGGCGTGGCACGATCACAGAGGCCTCAATACCCGGATAACAGCCGTTATGCCCGGCTTTTTATGGGACATATTGTCCGCATGCAGGAAGAAATCGGCACGGGTGGTGCCGGTTTTCGCTTTATTTACGCCTCGTTTCTGCAGGAAGCCGGGGAACTCCTGGGTTGTGATGCATTGTTGCAAACTTCTCAACAGCTTACTCTTGTGGGCGATCAATGGCGGGAGTTTGCCTTGATGCTGGTCAAGGCAATCCGTATAAAAGACGACCGGGCAGTGGATTTTGCTGCACTGCGCAGAAAACTTGAAAGCATTGCCGAGGCTGAGGCCGAGGTCTATCGGGACTTGCTGAAACTGACCAGGAACAACAAAATATCGTGATAGTCATTAAGGGACTTGTCAAACGCTATGGCAGCCTGCTTGCCCTTGACCATCTTGATCTTCAGGTGGGCAGAGGCATGATTCTTGGTTTGCTTGGCCCCAATGGTGCCGGAAAAACTACGCTTGTGTCGGTGTTGAATGGCTTGACAGGTTTCCAGCAGGGGAGGATTGAAATCTTCGGCCTGCCACTGGCAGATAATATTTGCGAAATTCGCAGCCGCAGTGCCTATATCCCACAGTCCCTTGCCCTGTATGAATCGCTTACTGTGCTGGAAAATCTGCAGTTTTTTTCCTCCTTGCTCCGGCTGTCCCAAAAACGGAGGCGTCGCAATCTTGACCATGCCATTGGTGTCAATCGACTGGAAAAAATGCTGGACAGGCGGGTATCCCTGCTTTCCGGAGGGCAAAAACAACGGTTAAATATTGGTATCGGCCTGCTCAATGATCCTGAACTACTCTATTTTGATGAACCAACTGCAGGCATAGACCCGGAGTTGCGTAATGATATCCTTGACTCCATTACCACTCTTGCCGGAGGAGGTAAGACCGTTATTTACACTTCCCATTACCTTCCTGAGATTGAAAAGATTTGTGATCAGGCTGCTATTATCCATAAGGGGAAGATTCTTCGCCAGGGGGATCTTGCAGCAATGCTTGCCCATAAAAACCGCAACAATGCAGTGGTTGAACTGGCCGGGAAACTGCCAGAACTTCCCGTGGTGAAGGCTGTTGGTAGAGCTTGTCATCTTGAACGTCTTGATGATACCACCCTGCTGATAGAAGACGCCACTGCTGACAATATGGCGGAGATTCTTCGTCTTCTTGAGCGG
Organism: Candidatus Desulfobulbus rimicarensis; assembly: GCA_008633435.1. Lineage (GTDB taxonomy): Bacteria > Desulfobacterota > Desulfobulbia > Desulfobulbales > Desulfobulbaceae > Desulfobulbus_C > Desulfobulbus_C rimicarensis. Next base: position 13,537 of record RKSL01000052.1, read on the forward strand.
CAGGAGATCGGGGTCAGACAGATACGTTATGGTGCCGCCAGCCTTGAGTCGCTGTATTTGCGCATTATCGCAGGGGACAAAAATGTTTAAGGCCATGCTCCTTAAAGAGTGTATCCTGGTGTTGCGTGATAAACATGCTTTGGCAGCACTTTTTATTATGCCGTCATTGTTTATCCTGATCATGTCTGTTGCCCTTAAAGACACCTTTAACGAGAGCCGCCCCCTGCTTCATTACGGTATTGTCGATCAGGATGATTCTACTGCCAGTAGGCAGCTGCGGGGATTTTTATCCGCCGGTACAACTCTTGTTTATCACGATAATGTTCCAGATTCACCAGCCAGGCAGCATCAGTTACTCCAGGGAAAGCTCCAGCTTATTGTCACTATTCCTTCCGGTTTTGCAGCACAACTTGCCCTGAGTTCATCTGTCTCTCTGCTTCGCCTTGATGTGGCAGCAGACATAAAACCGGAAATACTCACGGTGTTTAAGGCAAGATTGGCGACTGATGTACTCCGGCTGCGCCTGGCAACAATGGAAAAAGATCTTGCGCCGTTTGTCCCCGATGTGGCAGAAAGGTTGAAAGAGCTCGACTACAGCGGCAAAGGGCTTGTGAATGTCTATTACAGTTCAGCACATGGCAATGCAAAGCCAAGCTCCACCCAGCAGAGCGTGCCTTCATGGATAGTGTTTGGTATGTTTTTTGTGATTATTCCGTTGTCGACAGTGTTTATCAACGAACGCAGGCAGAACACCCTGAAGAGAATGGCGGCAATGAATATATCCATACCTCTGCTTTTTGCCGGAAAATTGATTCCCTATGTGATTATTAATCAACTGCAAATGGCGTTGATGGTCGGGGTAGGTGTTTTTGTGGTACCTCTGTTGGGTGCACCTGCCCTGACTCCAGGACATTCAGTTGTCGCGCTGGGCATGGTGTCGCTGGGGCTCAGTCTTGCGGCAATAGGCACCTCACTGCTCATTGCCGTGCTGGCTGCAACGATTGAACAGGCAACAACCGTGGGTGGGCTTGTCAATATTTTGTTTGGCGCCATTGGCGGAGTTATGGTGCCAAAATTTTATATGCCACCGGAAATGCAGAGTTTTTCTGTGGTTTCGCCCATGTCCTGGGGGCTTGAGGGCTTTCTTGATGTTTTTCTGCGCGGGTTGGGGCCGGGGGCTGTGCTGACTGAAACCCTTGCCCTGGTGTTCTTTGGCATGGTAATGTTGATTCTTGCCGGGGGGGTATTGCATTTCCAGATGAAGAGAGGAATATGAAGGGATCGCTTGACAAGGCACTTAAATTGCGCCTGAAAACAATGATAATCACCGAGTGTGAAAAAGAGCATCTTGAGCCGGAGCAGGTTGCCGATGATGTTCTACTTTTTTCAGAGGCAAGCAGACTGGAGCTGGATTCTCTGGATGCCCTGCAGATTTCTGTTGCCCTGCAAAATCATTTTGGGGTTCGCATCCCTGACAGCAAGGCCTTTCGTCGGCATGTCACCACCATTAACGAGCTGGCCGATTATATCCAGCCCGAAGCGCAATGATCACCATTGTCGGCGGGGAGCTGCTCTGCTCGCTGGGCAGAGGCCAACAGCGGATTGATGCTTTGAAAGAGGGGCGGGTCGAACCGTCAACTGTGCACATTGAGGCTTTTCCCGACCAGCCAAAGTTCCCCTATTACCTGATTGATAAGACCCATCGCAAGGCCCGGGTCTCCCATATCGAAGAATATCTGGACACCGTGACCGGTGTGCTGCAGAGGAGGTTTTTTTCTGACAGCGCCCTGCCGGAACGAACCGGGCTTTTTTTGGGATCTTCGTCCATCGACTATTCGCTGACCCGTCCTCTGGAACAGGTCATTGACGGCCTTGCCCCCGGCAAGTTGGCTCGTGAGCGGGTGGGTGGTGGCTATTATGCTGACAGGCTCATGCAGCGACTTGGCCTGAGTGGTCCATCACTTACCTATAACACGGCCTGCACGTCCAGTATTAACGCGTTTTTGGATGCAGCCTCCATGCTTGAATGCCGTGTTATTGACTATGCTCTGGTGATTGGGCTGGAGCTGTCGCTGCCCGTTATTTGCGAAGGTTTTGCGCTTATGCAACTGCTGTCTCCTGATACAATCCGTCCTTTTGCAAGGGATCGTAACGGGATGATTCTTGGGGAGGCCGTGAGTGCAGTACTGCTCAGCCGGGATGAGGTGCATCGTTCACCATGGCAGTACCTGGGCGGCCAGACCTGTTGCGAGATTTATTCCGTTGCCGGAGCTGATCCCGGAGGGCAGGGGATTGCCGGGGTAATCAAAGAATGTCTGGCTGATGCTGAGCTTACTCCTGAGCAGATAGATGCGGTGAAAGCCCATGGAACCGGGGGAGATCTCATGGATCTTGCTGAGATGCGGGGGATGCGTCTTGCCTTTGCAGAGATTCCGCCCTATTTTTCACTCAAACCATTTATCGGTCATACCCTGGGGGGATGTGGTCTGGCCGAATTGATTGTGTTTATGGAATGTGTGGATAACGGCTTTCTACCTGCAACTCCTGATGCGCTTCCCCTTGATCTGGAGTGCCCTGCTCCTCCGCTGGCGACAAACATGGCACTTGACCATGGCCGGTTCATGCTCAATTATTTTGGTTTTGGTGGGAATAACACTTCCTGCATTGTCGAGAAAAAATCCCTATGATGTTTGTTCAAGCAACAGGTATGCATAATACCCTGCCCGAAGATCGGCAGCCCGATTTGGCTCACGAACTTAAACAACTGACGGGCAAGGTGTACCGTCGTACCGATCATTTTATCCAGCTGGCTATTTTGGGGGCTCATAAGGCTGCGGAACAAAGATATAAAAAAGATGAACATGACAAGAGGGCTCTTGCTGAAAAAACCGCAATTTATCTGACTTCTGGCCAGGGAAATATATCTGTTTTTGATAGAATATGTCAGCAACGACGGGCAGAAAATCTGTTGCCTAAACCAGTTGACTTTATCAACCTGCTCAGTAATTCTGCCGGTTTTTATGTGGCTGCCCATCTTGGCCTGACCGGAAAGAATCTTTTTGTCACCCATCACCGTTTTCCAGTTCAGATGGCGTTGCTGGCAGCCCAGAATGATCTTCGTCTGGGCAGGCAGGATGCCGTGCTGCTTGGAGGAGTGGACGAGTGGATTCCCAGGCAGGAGCTTGCCGGAAAACTTCTCGGGGTCAGTCCGGAAACACAACTGGGTGAGGGCAGCAACTGGCTGCTGCTCAGTGAAAATGAAAACGGGGCAATTGCAACCCTTGAGGTCTTTCCTGAACCCCTTGCCCCGCCACTTCTTGCCAACCTGCTGGCCTATGCAAAGCCGGGGACGTTTCTTGCCTTTTCCCGGCGTTTTCTGGCAGAGGATATCGCCGGTTTTATGAAAAAATATCGTCAGTGTTCCCGCTTTGCTTATGAAGAACAGTGTGGATATTATGAGACTCAACCACTATTTGCTGTAAACAGTTTTCTTGAACAAAAAAAGGGCAGGATGATTCATATTGATACAAACGCAGAGCAGTATATGGTTATCACCGTTGCCAATGAGGATATATAGCGGGATGTTCCGGTTGTTTTTTCAAGGCCCCCTTAAGGAGCAGGGAAATGTAGGGCAGGCAGACGGTGGATGACGATGGTGGTGAACATGCTTTCATGCAGCTGCCAGGATATAATTATACCATAAAGAAATTCTGATACCTCTGTTTTCCTGGAATTTTTTAAAAA
>RKSL01000053.1 GCA_008633435.1 Candidatus Desulfobulbus rimicarensis
CGCACTGTCGATAATGGTGTCAAGCTGGAAGAATCTGAAAAAACAATATGAAGGATTCACACCGAAAATACAGGTTTACTGATATTATTGAGGACAAAAACAAATCTTCGTTACAAAAATATCAGGACATGGTCATTGGTAAGCGTAGTTTGTTGCCTCTGATCCGTCATGAGCTGAGTATGCTTTTACTTGGGCCTTTACCTGGCGCATTAGGGCTTGTTTTACGGAAAAGGTTTTTTCCATCTATGTTCGGTTCGGTTGGCAGGAATGTTCTTTTTGGACATCATCTCACTTTGCGATCGCCTCACCGAATTTTTATAGGAAAGAATTCGGTTATTGATGATTTTGTTTTTTTGAGTTTTCGTGGCGGGGATGACCAGGATCTGCGCTTGGGAAAGAACGTTCTTGTAGGCAGGTTTTCGCAAATTAAAGTCCGTGGTGGCACCCTTAAACTGGGTGATGGTGTGAATATCGGTCCCTTTTGTCACATTGGCACTACAGGAAATCTGAGTATTGGTGACCAGGTACTCATCAGCGCAAATTGTTACATTGGTGGTGTACGACATAGTTTTAGAGACAAAGATACTCCCATCGTGGAGCAGGTTCTGCAAACTGAAAGCAGGACAGATATAGGTCGTGACGTGTGGCTGGGTACTCATGTTGTGGTTAATGATGGTGTGAAAATAGGTGCTGGAGCTGTTGTTGGTGCTGGGGCTGTTGTAGTAAGAGACATCCCACCATTTTCCATTGCTGCCGGAGTACCGGCAAAGATAATAGGTACTCGGGGTGATTAGCGGTGCGTTGTGTATGGCAATCTGAATTTAAGTGATTATTCCTGTTCATGGGTTTTGCCCAGCGCCATGGGGGGCGTTCCACTAAGTAGAGCTATAATCCGGAATCCAGTCGTGTCTTTTTTGTTTCGGCTCAAATGGATGATTACCAGGGCAAAAATCATCAGGGGGAACGGAGCCACCTGGAAGATTTGTGATGGTATTGCCGGAAAAATTTCCTGGAAAAGTATCCCTGCTATTTGCAACATTCCGAAGATATAAGCTCCCAAGGCAACCCGCAAAGGATGCCATCCGCCAAATATCACCAGGGCCAGGGCGATCCAGCCTATGCCCTCACACCCTTGAGGTCGGCCCCATCCGGGTTTGACGGCCAGTGAATAGGCAGCTCCTGCCAGGCCTATAAGTGCGCCACCAAGAGCAGTGTAGATCGTTTGGGTACGCTTGGGCGGGATTCCTCTTGCCCAGCAACCTTCCGGGTTCTCTCCTACGCTTCGCAAGATAAGTCCCTGTCGGCTGTTAAACATAAAATACCAGAGCAGTGGAATAAGTGCGAATGAGGCATAAACTATCTGGGAATGGTTGAAGAGTATTGGGCCGATAAACGGCAGGTCTGCCAGCACTGGTATTGGCACGGCTAAAAGTTGTGGCCCAGGGGTTCGTGAATAAGGGCTGCCAAGAAAATAGGCAAGATCCCTGCATAAAAAGGTCAGGGCAAACCCGACAGCAACCTGTGATTGACCGAGCCAGATTCCTATACCGGAAAGGACGAATGCAACGGTCATGCCTGTTACAGCAGCTGCTGCAAAACCTGGCCATACTGATCCGGTCGCTTTGGCTGTAACAAATCCTGTCATGGCAGAGAGTAAAATTGCTCCATCCAGGGAGAGATTAATAACACCGGCTTTTTCAGTCAGCGTTTCTCCCAGAGCTGCAAAAATGAGTGGTGCTGAGGTGGCTGCAACTCCTGCGGCCAGCACAGAGACTGACACGTCCATCAGGTATTCCTCCTTTTTGTCTGGAATCCATGCACGAGCAGGGCACTTAGCACACAGGCTCCCTGAATAACCCCTGACAGGGAAGAGTCGATCTGTAACATAATAGGTAATTGGATTGATCCTGCTGCAAGACAGGCAAAAAATAAAGCTATACAAGGGATGGCTGCAGCTCTGTATCCGGCCAGCATAACAATGAGTAGGCCGAGGTAGCCATAACCACTAGAAATTGCGGGGATAAGTCGATGGTAAACTCCGGTAACCTGTAATCCCCCAGCCAGACCTGCCAGTCCGCCTCCGAGCATCATGGCCGTGAGGCCGATCAGCTCAGGTTTGATGCCAAAGAGGCGGGAGGCTTTGCTGTTTTTCCCGACCGCGGTAAGTCGCAGGCCAAAACGGGTATTCCCCAGGAGCAGAGCGGTGAGTAGAAAAGCTAGACAACTTAAGACAAGCGCCACAGGAGCCACTCTCCATCCTGCAGGGGAGGTAAGCCAGAGGGCATGGGGCAGTAAATTGGTGCCGCTCATCGAGGCAATACCTGCTCTTTTCCAGGGCCCAAAGATCAGCCAGAGAATGATCCCCTGAGCAACAAAGTTCAGCCCCAGGCCGCCAAAGATCTCATTGACCCCGCCCCGGTTTTTGAGAATACCGGCACACATTCCCCATATTCCTCCTCCACATAGCCCGGCAGCCATGGCAAGGGCAGGAAACAAGGCATGGGAGTTTTCGGCCTGTGGCAGGCGCAGCACAGCGGTAGTACATATTGCACCAATAATCATCTGGCCTTCAATCCCGATATTCCATAAGCCAGCTCTGAAGGTGAAGAGCAGGCCACTTGAGCAGAGCAGCAGTGGCGTCCAGATGGAGAGCATATGTGAAATACGTATCCAGTTGCTGAGTGCGCCACTGCCCATGGACTTTGCAATGGTTATGGGGGATAAATGCAGGGTGAAAAGGAGCAGGCAGACAGCACCAAAGCCAAGCCCGGTAATACAAAAAAAACGGATGACCAGGTGGGTGAGATCGTGTTGCTGTATTGTTTTCATGAGCATGCCTTAATCCGGCCGGTAATAGCCTGGGAAATTTCATCAAAATCTGTATCACTGGTAGCACTGTCCAGCAGGATTTTGCCGTCAAAAAATACCAGTACCCGCGAGGCATGGTCAAGAATTTCCTCCAGATCAGGCGAAGCGAAAATCATAGCACCGTTATCCGGCATTTGATCCAACAGGTGTTGCCAGGTCCAGTTACCTGACTGAACATCCAGCCCCCGGGTTGGGTTTTCCATCAGAATAAGCCGTGCTTGAGTAGGGATGAGTGCGAGCAGCAGCCGTTGTTGGTTACCGCCGGATAACCCGTCTGCGGCTGTATCAGGCGTGCCGATAATGCTGAATTTGTCTATGGCCTGTTTGGCTTTCTGTCGACCTGTTTCAGGAAAGATGACCAGCGGAGTTTCATCGGCAAGAAGGAGATGCTCTCGAATCGACATGCCCGGAATAAGTCCCTCGTTTAAGCGGTCTGCCGGCAGAAACACGGTCTGACTATCTGTGGAATCAGATTCGTTGTCTTCAGCAGCAAACCGCTGCAATGTGCCTGATTCAGGTTCAAGAAGTTTTCCGGCAATGCGGAGGAAAACGGTCTGGCCACTGCCGTCAAGGCCAGCCAGACCGATGACTTCACCCTGGGTAATGGTGACAGAAATCCGATCCAGCCCTGAGCGTCCGTTGGATGAACAGACATGAGTAAACTTGAGGATTTCTTTATTTCCCTGATGGCGAGCAGGAGCTGTTTCTTTTTGGGGCAGGGTGTCAAACATTGCCTGCAGGATGGCATTCCGGTTGAAAGGTTGCTGCTGATGCCCGACAATAGTTCCTTTGCGCATAATGGAAACTTGGTCACAGAGGGCATCCACTTCGTCAAGTTTATGGGACACCAGGATGATGGCGCACCCTTCATCACGGAGTGAACGCAGGGCAGAGAACAGCAGTTCCTGCTGTTCATCAGAGATTCCAGTGGTTGGCTCGTCAAGGATAAGCACCCGGGTGCCAACATGGATGAGTCGCATCAATTCAAGCTGTTGGCGTTCGCCAACTGTCAGAAGGTGTAGGGGGGTATCCGGTTGCATCTCAAAACCGAAACGTTTGCTCAGTTTCTCAAGTATTCTGCTCATCGTTTCCGGAGAGAATCTTTCGTTTCCGGCCATGAAATTATCAAGCACTGAGAGCTGGAGAAAATCGAGAGGCTCCTGATAGAGCATACCTATACCCAGTTGGATGGCATCCATGGGCGTGTGCAGGGTAATCTCTTCGTTGTTCAAAAGAATACTCCCGCTTGTCCTGTGGATGTATCCGGTCAGCACCTTCATTAATGTGGTCTTACCTGCACCGTTTTCTCCCACAATGCCATGAATGGAACCGGGATTAACCTGAAGGGAGACCCCGGTTAATGCTTTGACATCACCAAAATATTTATGAATATCAATAAGTTCTATCATGGTAAAAGGGAATGGGTCATTTCTGGAGAAAAGCTGTACTTGCAAGAACAGAAAAAAGAGTGAAATACAGTAATCCGGAGCCGGTAATGTCATGGCTCCGGATAAGAATTGAGTCAGCTGTTATTTATGGCGTGTTATTTGGACGCCCCTTCCATACCTTCAAGTAATTGGGGAAGGTTCCATATCTGGGTGTCTGTGGCACTTTCACCGGTTTTCAAAAAGACAGAGCCGTCCTGAAAGTTCAGTGGCCCGGTGAACAGATGTATAGAGCCATCTGCAAGACCTTGTTGAAAATCAGCAAGCGCGCGCGCATGCTCAGCACTTAACGCTGCACCATTCTGAAAGCCGATAGCCGAGGTCTCAGCATTGTTAATATCTTTCCAGTCTGGCCCTAACCAGAGAAACTGCTGCGAAAATTTTCCATTCATCGCAGAAGTGATAATGTCTTTGTAGCCGGGATACCAGTTGAAATAGGGCACACCCAGGCAGGCTTCAGGTGCCTCGTTGCAAGCCCCTTTGTAATCATAGGGAACCGCCCATACAGTGGCGCCTTCCTTGCGCTTTTGTCCTGCGACAATCAGCGCTTCTGTAGTATCGATGCCGGAAACGATAACATCATAGCCGGAATCAATAAAGTTCCGCATGACCAGGGTCGGATCAGAGGTTACTCCAGGAATATTGAACCAGAAACCGATCCAGGAAACTTTATAGTGCAGATCTTTAAGGGGTTTTTTCAATATATGAGTCCAGGCGTATCTGGCTCCAAGGTAAGTGGATGAAGAAAGTCTGCGCGTTTCCGCATTGATGAGTGGGCCAAGGTCGCCGATCTTGCCGGTCTTGGTGGTAAGGGCAGCAACAAAACCTGCCATCATCTTGCCGTATTCCATTCTTCCCATCAGGTTGCTCAGGTTTTTGGACGCTTCCCCCTTGAGGGCGCCATCACCGGAAATATGGACAAAATAGATGTCAGGATGCATCAATGCGGCTTCCTGCATGCCATCTTTCATGTCATCGGAGTTGCCTATGATAAGTTTTGCCCCTTTGGCAACCAGATCGTCAACAAGGGTGGGCACGGTAATACCAGGGCGATCAGCTGGATTCACCTTGTCAATGTAAATCATTTGCGTTCCAGGAACATTTTTTTCGATCTCGCGAGCAGCATCGAAATGTGCCTGACTCCATCCCTTATCATTGGCCGGCCCCACCATGAGCAGGCCAAAAGTAAAGGGCTTGTCAGCTGCAAAGGTGGGCTGACAAGCCAGCAGGGCGATCAGCATCATGCCAAGAAATGTAGCAACTCGCCGGGTTGTGCTCTTCATTTACTTTCTCCTCTTTGTTGAATAGTCAAAATTTACGCGTTATCTTCAGTAATGTACTCTTTGATTTTTTCATACAGTGATTCAGGAATGTCCTGTTCGTACATGAACGCTTCAGCCTCTTCACCGGTAATAGTCTGCTTAATATCAACGGGTAAAGTGCGCAGGAATGCTACCCGTTCCGGATTGGGTGTGCGTTTGTTTTCAGCCATGATTATTTCTCCTTAAAGTCATCTGCATTTCAGCGTGTTTTGGGTCTGAGTACAATATGGGTAAATACGATTAATCGATCCTTGATTGGACTTGCAACATACTTGCAGAAGGGATTATCAGGCAATAGTTTTTTTAAGTCACGACCAGACGTGTTCTATGATCACAGTAACCAGCCTGCATGTCAGGATTTTTTGAGGTGATTTTGAAGAACTGGTCAGGTCTCTACCGCCTTTTCCCAGCAAAAACTTGGAAATACAGCTAAACCAGCTTGCAGGAACCCGCTGATCTGCTAAAATACATTGTTTTTAGCCGATAGTCGCAGCATTTGTGTACGTGCCACGCTCCAGTGACATACTTTCAAACTTGTTGTGACGGGGAGCTTGTCTTCAGTGCACAAATATATCGGTACATAGAGGTAGATCAGTATGAGAGTGCGTTGCCATCAAAATTTGTTATCTGCAATTCGCACAGAGCTTGACAGTGCTGAAGACGGACGACTCTCTGTTTTGGCCTGCAGAAGCAGAGACGGGATTAGGCGACAAATCCAGGAAAGAGTGGGGTTGAGGCAGTCTTTTGCCCAGGATGCTGATCGTATCCTGCACTCCAGGGCGTATACTCGTTATATTGATAAAACCCAGGTTTTTTCTTTAATTGATAATGATCACATTACCCACCGGGTACTCCATGTGCAGATGGTGTCTCGTATTGCCCGTACAGTGGGGCGTTTTCTGGGGTTAAATGAGGATTTGATTGAGGCGATAGCTCTGGGGCATGATATCGGCCATCCGCCTTTTGGCCATGAAGGTGAGCGGATTTTAAATTCATTATGCAGCCAGTATGGTCTACCCGGGTTCCAGCATAATATTGAGTCTGTACAGTTTCTGGATAAGGTCGAAAAGAAGGGTAGGGGCTGGAATCTGACCCTGCAGGTACTTGACGGTATCCTTTGCCATGATGGAGAAGCCAGAACCACCAGAATGGCTCCGGTCAGACAACGAGATTTTTCCGGTTTTGATCAGCTGATTATAGATAAACAGCGTGATCCCATGACGGTTCTGCTTCCCATGACCCTCGAAGGATGCGTGGTTCGGCTCTGTGATACCATTGCCTATATTGGTCGTGATATTGAAGATGCTATTGAACTCGGTTTGATTGACCGGTATGCAATTCCGGAACAATGTGGTATGTTGCTGGGCGAGAGTAATGGCACTATTGTCTACACTCTGGTTGCCGACCTCATAGAGAACAGTGTCGGGGTTCGCACTGCTCAGCCTGGAGATACCGCGTCAGACTGGGTCGGTTTCAGCGAGAAAATCTCTGCGGCACTTCTTGAACTTAAAGCGTTTAATTATAAAAATATTTACATGAACACTATTTTCAAACCTGATTTTGCCAAGATTCATGTCTGCTATGCAACACTTTTTGCGTACTATCTGGATCAGCTCACCACGGAAGTGCAAAGCGATCAGGTTGGAAAAAGTCTTATGCAATCTTTTTCCAGGTCATATCTTGATTCCCAACCGCCGGCAGCAATTGTTCGTGATTATATTGCCGGTATGACTGATAATTTTTTTCTGTGCCAGGCGAAAGCTCTTGGCTGTGATATTCCGGAGCGATCATGCAGAGTAAACTGAAGATTTTTTTGCCTGGTGAAAACACATCATTAATTGTTACCGCAGCCATTATCGGCCTGCTTGCCGGTGGGGCAATAATTGTTTTCCGTGAGTCGGTGCATTTTGTGCATGAGTTTCTTTTTGTGAAAGGGTATGAACTGCTGCGCATTGAGGAGGGCGGCTGGCGTCGGTATTTACTGCCGCTCATTCCCATGGCTGGTATGGTCTTGCTCATTCCCCTGTCACTGCTTTTTCCTGGCAAGGTCAATGGGTACGGCTTTACCAATTTTTTGCGCCGGGTCAATCTTGAAAATGGGGTTATTAAGGCAAAGAATATTTTCATCAAAATCGCTGCCACCGCAATTACCATTGGTTCAGGTTGTTCAGCAGGGGTTGAAGGCCCCATTGCCCAGATAGGCGGTGCGCTTGGATCGCAAGTCGGACAACGGTTTCGGGTATCTGGCGCCCGGATGAAAGTCTATATTGCAGCAGGCTGTGCCGGTGGTATCGCCGGTATCTTTAATGCTCCGATTGCCGGTATTTTTTTTGCCGCTGAAATTATCCTGCTTGGTACCTACGAGATTTCTTCATTTGCAGCTCTTGTTATTGCCTCTGCCCTGTCGACTGTTGTTTCCAGGGCGTATTATGGTGAAATTGCAGCTTTTCCCATACCTGATTACCATATGGTTAATCCCTTTGTGGAAATGCCGCTTTATGGTGTCATGGCGCTTCTTTTTGGATTGCTTGCCGTGGCGCATATTCGTTTTTTTTATTTTGTCAGGGATAAATTTCAAACGTTGCCTGTACATCCACAGCTTAAACCGATAATTGGTGCTTTGCTGGTGGGCTGTATTGGAATTTATTTTCCCCAGGTCATGGGGGACGGCTACGAGTTCATCGAGGAAACCCTTGCCGGTCATGGAGTTATCTGGATTTTACTGGCACTTGTTTTTCTTAAATCCATTGCCACTGCCATTACCCTTGGCTCTGGTGGTGCCGGTGGCGTGTTTGCGCCTGCCCTGTTTATCGGCGCTGTTGCAGGAGGCGCCTTTGGGGCAGTTGTCCATGCCTGGCTGCCGGAGTACACGGCATCAGCCGGTGCCTATGCGACCATTGGCATAGGTGCGTTTCTGGCTGCATCCACCCATGCGCCCATGACAGCCATGTTTCTGCTCTTTGAAATGACCGGGAACTATATGATTATTGTCCCTATTATGCTCACTTCCATACTGGGTACAGTTACAGCTTCCAAGTTTTATCATGATTCCATCGACACTGTTGATTTTACCAGGGAAGGTATCAATATCCATGAAGGTCGCGAGGTCGCCATTTTAAAATCCATCAAGGTGGGCAAGGCACTTACTGAAGAAGTTGATTTTATAAGTGAAACCGCAAATATAAACCATCTTCTTGAGCTTTTTGCCATTGCCAAGGATTCGTTTTATTTCCCTGTTATCAATCATACCGGCAGGATGGTGGGCGTAGTTTCCATGCAGGATGTAAAGACTATTCTCCACGATGAAGAGCAGCGCTGCTGTTTTTTGGTTGGGGCTATCTGTAGTCGTGATGTCATGTGTATGACCCCCGATGCCAACCTGTATGAGGCTATGCAGCTCTTTGATGTTAAAGGCATTGAAGAGATTCCGGTGGTGGAATCCATGGATGATAAATGGGTGCTTGGCATGATCAAGCGAAGAGACGTTATTGCCGCTTACAATCATGAAGTGCTGAAACGTGGTATAAGCGAAAAAGCGGATAGCATTCGAGTGCTCTGCTCTGCATCATAATTTTTTTTACACAATGAATATTACGCTTTTTTCATTTGGTTTTAAACATGCATATCCCGAGGCAGATACTGTCTTTGATGTCCGTTTTCTGCCCAATCCTTATTGGGTTCCCGAGTTGAAGAAGTTTTCCGGACAGGAAAAATCCGTGGCATCATATGTGCTCGATAATACGACAGGAAAGGATTTTCTCAACCATCTGGTGCCCTGTCTCCTCTTTCTCCTCAAAAGCCATCAAGCTGCCGGACGTGATGATCTGATCATCGCTGTTGGTTGTACCGGTGGACGCCACCGTTCTGTTGCAGTGACCTGCTATCTACAGAAAATACTTGCTGATACTGAGTTTGATCTTACTGTATATCACAGAGATATAACGAAAGAGTGATTGTCTGCTCTTTGTAAAGCTGCTGTTACGTCAACTCTGGAGAAAAATGATGAAGGAATTGCTTAAAAATGTCGTCTATGCTGGTATTGGAGCGGCGTTTCTTACCCGTGACAAGATTGAGGAAATCCGCGGCGAACTTGTAACCAGGGGGAAAATGTCAACAGATGAAGGTCGTGAATTTGTTGATGATCTGATTAAAAAATCTGAATCGGCTAAAGATCAACTCGAGCTGTGGCTTAACCGTCAGGTGGAAGACCGGGTAAAGCAGCTTAATCTGGCAACTGCCGATGATATCGCTGATCTCCAGCGTAAAATTGCAGAGTTACAGGTAGCACTGAACACAAAGGCTGGGGAATAATACCTGATGTTCAGCATCAGGCAGCTTGGTGCAATCAGTCGGACATACCGACATCTGAATAGGTATCAGCGCATTTTACGGGTGCTGTTCAAGTATGGGTTCAGCGATCTGGTTGATCGTCTTCATATTGATCAGTACCTGGAAACAGGTTTGCAGATGATCAATCGCAAACCAAGAGAGCAACTAGATCGCCATTCCCGTCCTGCGTTGCTGCGTATGGCTCTTGAAGAACTTGGCCCGACCTTTATCAAGCTCGGCCAGCTGTTGTCCACCCGCCCCGATTTTATTCCGCCGGGCTATCTTGATGAACTTGCCAAGCTCCAGGATAGTGTGCCACCTTTTGGCTATGATGAGGTCGTACAGATTTTTCAGGATGAATGTGGTTGTTCCCCTGATGAATTGTTTGAATATTTTGATACAGATCCCCTTGCAGCCGCCTCAATTGGTCAGGTGCATCAGGCAAGACTAAGCCCTGACCAGGCTGGTCCTGGGCAGGCCCGTGATGTTGTGGTCAAGGTGCAGCGTCCAGCCATAGAAAATCTCATTGCTGTTGATCTTGAGATCCTAGCCCATTTGGCTCAACTTATGGAAGAGCATCTTGAAGAGGTGCAGGGGCATCGCCCCACAGCGATTGTCCATGAGTTTGCCCGCAGTCTTTCCCGTGAGATCGATTTCACCATAGAACTTACCAATATCCAACGTTTTGCCCGGCAATTTGAAGGTTGTAATACCATCCATGTCCCGGGGGTGTATCCCTCGCTTTCTTCTGAACGCATCCTTGTCCTGGAACGGGTTGAGGGCATTAAGGCCTCAGAAATAGACCAGCTCAGGGAACAGGGCTATGACTTGACCCTGATTGCAGAACGGGGCGCAAATCTTGTTATGGAACAGATCTTTGTCCATGGGTTTTTTCATGCTGATCCCCACCCGGGGAATATTTTTATTCTGCCTGATAATATTCCCTGTTTTATCGATTTTGGCCAGATGGGGCGGCTTTCTCTTAAAGAACGGGAAGATTTTGCCGACCTTGTTGTCAACCTTGTATCCGGCAATGAGAGCAAGGTGGCAGCTGGCGTGCTCAAGGTGACCATCCAACAGGCAGAGCTTGACATGGATTTGCTTGTTCTCGATATTGGGGATTTCCTGGATCGGTATCTCTATCTTTCCCTGGGCGAGCTTAAGGCCGGGAAAATATTAAATGATCTGCTGGATCTGGTCAGTCGGCATAAACTTGCTCTTAAACCTAATCTCTATCTCATGCTCAAGGCCCTGGCCACTGTAGAAGGGGTTGGGCTCCATCTTGACCCGGAAATTCAGCTGATTAATCTGGCTCGACCCTTTATGAGAAATCTCAAGATCGATCAGGTAAAACCAACACGACTTGCCCGTGAACTTGGTGATACCGGGGTTGAGTATCTTGCCTTGATTCGTGATTTTCCAGATGAAGCCCGCAGTATAATTTCCCAGTTGCGCAGGGGAAAGATGAAACTTGAGTTTGAACATCGTGGCCTTCGGGCGTTGGAAAACTCGCTTGACCGAGCCTCAAACCGGATTGCGTTTGCCATTGTTCTTGCTGCTCAGGTTATTGGCTCGTCTCTTATTATTCGCTCTGATATTCCTCCACACTGGCGGGGAATTCCCGTGATTGGTCTGGTTGGTTTTCTTATTGCTGCAATTATGGGAT
The DNA here is from genome assembly GCA_008633435.1 of Candidatus Desulfobulbus rimicarensis. GTDB lineage: Bacteria > Desulfobacterota > Desulfobulbia > Desulfobulbales > Desulfobulbaceae > Desulfobulbus_C > Desulfobulbus_C rimicarensis. The sequence goes on from RKSL01000053.1 coordinate 11,631, forward strand.
TCTGGCTGTTAATTTCCATTATTCGGCATGGTAAACTCTGAACAGACGTCCTGAGCCGTAATTCATTTTTTCCTCGTATATATTGATATTTCGTTTGATATCTGATACTTTCCTGAAAATTTCTTTGTGGATATTCGTCCGCTTAAATACATGAGGAGGAAAAGGATGATACAACGAATAATGGTTCTGTGCCTGGCAGTTGTGATGCTCGGGATCAGCGGTCAGGTTATGGCTGGAGGTGGCCAGAATTATCCCAATGGG
>RKSL01000001.1 GCA_008633435.1 Candidatus Desulfobulbus rimicarensis
GGCATTGACAGCCCCGGTTCATGGGCAAAAGATGGCTTGAGCCGCGATGTCAGGGCGATAACGGCAGCTGGGGACTATGTCTTTTTCCTGGGCCGATTGAACTGGAAAAAGGGGCTGGATCGGCTGATCAATGCCTGGGCTGATGTCCCGGAGACCCGGCTGGTAATTGCCGGCAATGATGAGGACGACTATCTTGCAGAACTGCGCAACCTTGCCGTTGCGTCCGGCTGTGCTGATCGGATAGATTTTCTGCCCCGTTTTATTACCGGGCAGGATAAGGAGGATCTGTTTGCCGCAGCCCACCTCTTTGTCCTGCCCTCCTATTCGGAAAATTTCGGCATGACCGTGCTCGAGGCCATGATCCGGGCGGTCCCGGTTGTAGTTACACCGGAAGTGGGCGCGGCTGAGGTGGTTCGGGAGGTACAGGGCGGTTTGGTTATTGATGGGAGTCCGGCAGAATTGGCCAAAGCGATAAATGAACTTCTTATATCGCCTCACAAAAGAGAGCTGATGGGAGAAATGGCCAGTAATTTAGTGACTGATAGATATAGCTGGCAGGGGATAGGACGACAGATGGAAGGAGAGTATCAACAACTTGTCGGCAGTGAACTTCGTGGTCAGTAGTATGTTATGAAGCCGCAAATAACCACAATAATTTTTACTTTAAATGAGGAAATTCATCTTACTGCGTGCCTTGAGAGTCTTGCATGGTGCACAGATATTATTGTGGTTGATTCATTCAGCACCGATGACACGGAGCGAATTTGCCGGACTGCGGGAGTTCGTTTTTATCAGAATGCGTTTAAAGGTTTTGGCAGTCAGAGAAACTGGGCATTGGAACGCTGTTCTCCTGAGAATACCTGGATATTAATACTTGATGCAGATGAAAGGGTGCCGGAAGTGCTGGCAGAAGAACTCGCAGGTATTGCCGGCAATAATCCTGCCGATGTTGCAGCATACCGGGTTAGACGCCGTTTTTATATATGGGGGCGCTGGCTGAAATACAGCAGTTTGTATCCCACATGGGTGGTTCGGTTTATTCACCGGGATCGCGTTCGTTATATAAACCGTGGCCACGCAGAGACCCAGGAGGTAAAGGGAGAAATACGAGATCTCAAAAATGATTTGATCGATGAGAATATTAAAGGCATTGATGAATGGTTTGAGCGTCAGAACCGTTATTCAAGAAAAGATGCCGAATATGAGCTGCAGTGTGAGAGTCAACCTTTGCAGATTCGTAATCTGATTGCACGCGAGCCCTTAATTCGGCGTGTTGCTTTAAAACGTCTTGCTCTGCGCCTCCCAGCCCGCTCTTTGATCTATTTTCTGTACAGTTATTTTTGGCGACGAGGATTTCTGGATGGAAAAGACGGTTTTGTTTTTTGTCTGATGAAGGCGGTATATCAGCAGATGATCGTTATTAAAAAATATGACTTACGTAAAAGAAGAAAGAAGGCAAACGGTAGGGAGTGAGTTATCTAGTGCCTGTCCCAAAATGGTTTTTTTGTCCGATCTCTGCGTCATGCTTAAAAAATAATGCTTGGAATATCAATCATATGCCTGCGCTTATTTTTTTCGCAATCCTCGGAGTCTCCCGCAGGTCGCTTACCTGACCTCGAACAAAAATCCTCATTTTTGGACAGACACTATCTATATCCGTTTTGTAGGGAGCCATAAAGAGTATGACAACATTGACGCAACAACTGTTTAAGGTGGAACCATGAATATTAAACCTATCAAAACAGAGGCTGATTACAGGGAAGCATTGCAGGCAGTTGAGAATGTAATGGATGCCGGAAAAGATACACCTGAGGGAGACATTCTCGATGTTCTTGTCACCTTAATTGAGGCATACGAGGAAAAACATCATCCTGTCCTTCCTCCCGACCCTGTCGAAGCGATTATTCATCAAATGGAAAGTCAGGGTCTTTCACGCAGGGATTTAATTCCATTTTTTGGCTCAAGAGCACGGGTATCAGAAATATTAAACAGAAAACGTGCTCTATCAATCAACATGATAAGAAAACTTCATGAAGGTTTGGGCATCCCCGCAGAAATATTGATAAAACCGTGAGTTCAGCATGAAACTGGAAGTCGGGCCATCCGTAAATACGGGTCAGTTTTTGCAGCACCTATATTCCAGATCAAACATGAGGGGACTGAATTTTTTTCGCGTCTGTTTGCGAAAATCATTCTGTACCCGGGTTAAAAGCAGGAAAAATAAAATCAGTCCCCTGGTCGCCATATGTGAAGGGGGAACGCCGATTGCCATAGTACGTAAAGACGAATTGTAAGAAAAATATATTCAACAGCATGGAGGAAAACTATGGATGCTGAAAAGATTATGGATGGCTGTCCAGAGAGTTGACAGAAGCTTTGCAGATGATGCGTAAGGCAAAAACAGCAGAAGAAAAACTCGCCTACAGTCAGGTAGTGAAAAACCTCAGCGAGTCGCTGGGTATTTTCCTGCGCTTGGTCAGCGACATGATGGGCATGGGTTTTGATGAGAATGATTTGTTTTAACAAATCGTGCCTGTTGCTCCGGGCTGCATCTTTTCAGCCCTCCCGGGGAATGTCTTACAATGCTCAATTGTAACAGTTTTGTGCGGGGTTGGCAGGAATATTCAGGTGAAGGCTGGCGGTGACTTGGCATCTTGCTGAAAATATGCTATTTTTATTATATGGACATCTTGTGTCAGGCATGTAAAACTGTATGCTTTCCTTTGCTTACTGTGTTGTGATGGCGGCTATTAAACGATACATACCCGGTATACTGCAGGTGGCTTCACGTCACGGGGCGTCCAATGTTCGGGTTTTTGGTTCCTTTGCGGAGGATTCACCAGGAGCTGACAGCGATATTGATCTTCTGGTGCGCCTGGCGCCCGGCCGAGATCTGCTGGATCTGATCGCCCTCAAGCAGGAACTCGAAGAAAAAACAGGACGCCGGATTGATGTGCTCACGGAAAAAGGGCTGAGTCCCCATCTCGGGGAAACAATTCTTGAACAGGCCAAAGAGTTATGAGGGATGCCTTCTCCGGCTTACCAGATTGATTGATCAGTTTCTGGCCGCATACTGAACTTTTCTCACCCCTTGACCTGATGACAAATATTCTTGGTTTAAACACCTATCATGGTGACTCTGCGGCCTGCCTGGTTCAGGATGGCAAACTGGTTGCTGCTGTGGAAGAAGAACGGTTCCGGCGGATCAAGCACTGGGCCGGATTTCCCGAACGGTCCATCGGTTATTGTCTGGAGGCGGGGGGGATAACGCTTGCCGATGTGGAATATATCTCGGTGAACAGCGATTCTCGAGCCCATCTTTTCAGGAAAATTATCTACGCCCTGAAAAACAAGCCAAATCCAGGTTTTGTTCTTGAGCGGATAAAAAACCGCAGGCAGCGAGGCGATATAAAAGGCGAGCTGGCTCGGGCCTTTCCTGGCAGTTCCTTTACAGGCGAGGTGGTTGGTGTGGAACATCACCTTGCCCATCTGGCCTCGGCCCATACGGTTTCGCCGTTTGCCGAATCTGTGGCGGTTTCCGTGGATGGATTCGGTGATTTTTCCAGCGCGGCCTGGGGTGTCTGCCAGGGCAGTGCAATCAATATTGACCACCGTGTTTTCTTCCCCCACTCCCTGGGTATTTTTTATTCCGCCCTGACCCAGTTTCTTGGCTTTCCCCATTACGGTGACGAGTACAAGGTGATGGGACTGGCCCCCCTTGGCAAGCCCGTCTACCTGGACCAGTTGCGGCAAGTGGTCCAGACACATGAAAACGGAACCTTTACCCTGGATCTGGACTTTTTTCTTCATCACCGGCACGGGGTTGATTACCAATGGAAGGGTGGAAGGCCGGTTGTCGGCCGCTTGTTCACCGATGAACTTGCGATCTTGCTGGGCTTTCCCCCGCGGACCGATGACCAGCTTCTTGAACAATGTCACCACGATCTTGCCCGCTCAGTGCAGGCCATGTACGAAGAGGCCTTTTTTCATCTTCTTGGCGCGGCCCATGCGCAATACAGAATGGATACGCTTACCCTGGCCGGCGGCTGTGCCATGAATTCGGTGGCCAACGGCAAGGTGTACCGTCGGACACCGTTTAAACAGATATATATACAGGCTGCTGCCGGAGATGCCGGTGGTGCGGTGGGAGCAGCCTTTGCGCTTTGGCACGACATCAGCAAAAAAGCAGAGCGTATCTTTGTGATGGATCATGCCTATATGGGGCCTGAATTCAGTTCTGCTGAAATTCAGGAACTTCTGAAAGCAGAGGGGAAGCAGCTGTTCAGCAAGGGATGCGGTGTTGAACGCATAGAGAATGAGGAGAGTTTATGCGAATTGACTGCCCGGGCCATTGCCGATGGCAAAGTAATCGGCTGGTTCCAGGGGCGCATGGAATGGGGGCCACGGGCCCTTGGCAACCGTTCCATTCTCTGTGATCCCAGGCGGCCGGATATGAAGGGTATTTTGAACAGCACGATTAAACGGCGGGAATCGTTTCGTCCTTTTGCGCCTTCTGTGTTACGGCAGGAGGTGGATCAGTGGTTTGAAGAGGATGACGATGTTCCCTTTATGATGCAGGTTTTTCAAGTACGTCCGGAAAAACGAGGAGTCATTCCGGCTGTTGTCCATGTGGATGGCTCTGGACGATTACAGACGGTAACCCAAAAGGCAAATCCGCTCTACTTTTTATTAATTTCGTCTTTTTACGCTTTAACCGGCATCCCCATGTTGCTGAATACCTCATTTAATGAAAATGAACCTATCGTCTGCACCCCTGAGCAGGCGCTGGATTGTTTCCTGCGAACCCGTATGGATGTATTGGTGCTGGGAAATTTTTTCATTACCCGGTAAAATTCAAAGGTTGATAGTATTTTTTGTTTTTTTGTTTTTTTGTCCTGTTGATTCCACGTTGGGTTAGTAATACTTGTCATTTAGGGGAAGAGCGCGTCAGTTCTCAGCCAGACAGGAAATATATGGAGGTTTATGTTGTTTAAAACACTGTCTACATGTGGAGCAAAGATGGTCATTGTCCTGCTGATCGCCGGGCAATTTATCCTTCCTCTCCCTTCTTACGGGTTCAGTATCGGTGAGGAACGCATGGTTGGGGAAAGGCTGCTTTATACGATTCGTACCCAGTTTAAACTGCTCGATGAGCCAGATATTGCCCAGTATATTACTACACTTGGCGACCAGGTTGTTGAGGTCGCAGGGCCACAGTTTTTTGACTACCATTTTTTTGTGGTTAAAAGTGATCAGTTTAATGCCTTTGCCGCCCCCTCAGGACTGATATTTTTTTATACAGGCCTGATTAAAACCATGAAAACCGAGGATGAACTGCTCAGTGTTCTGGCCCATGAGGTGGGCCATGTGGTCAGTCGGCATATTGCCCATCGGATGAGCAAACAGGGCAAAGTGACTGCGGCCACCATGCTGCTGGGGCTTGCCAGTCTGGCATTGGGTAATCCTGCTCTTTCCAGGGGGTTACTTACAGGCTCTATGGCCGCAAACCAGGCGATAAGCTTAAGCTTTTCCAGGCAGGACGAAGAACAGGCCGACCGGCTTTCCTTTGACTGGATGCAGGCTTTGCATAGAAATCCTGAATCCATGGAAACAATGCTCAAAACCATGCGCCGGATCACCCGATACAGGACAAGTAAACTGCCTGCCTACCTGCTGACCCATCCCAACCCGGAAGCCCGTCTTGATTATGTCCGCTCACTGGTTGAAATTGACACGACCAAACCCGGGCAGTACAAAAAAACCGATAATTTTGCGTTTTTACGTTTTAAATATAGGGTGTTGACCCAATCTATCCCGGCAAGTGAGCTAAGAGTCTCGTGTGCAAATAGTATTGCGTCGGGGCGAAATGCCCTGCAGGTAACAATGGCGCATTATGGTCTGGCCATGCTTGCCGGGCAGGAAACGAATTTCAGCCAGGCCATTAAAGAGCTTGAACTGGTGATTTCTCAATATCCAGACAAGAGCAGTCTGCAGGTGGATAAAGCCATGTTGCTGATTGGAGCAGGAAAGACCGCACTGGCTTTGCCGATTTTACGTCAAGTGTACAGGCGTGATCCAACCGATATGTATGCGACTTTTCAACTTGCCAGAGCACTGGAAAAAAAAGGTGATCTTCGCGAGGCAGAGAAACTCTACCGTGAAGTCGTTAAAACCATGCCTGAGTATTCTCAACTCTACTATGCACTTGGCAGGCTGAAAGCCAGTCAGGGGAACCAGGGCGTGAGTAATTTCTATCTTGCCAAGTACTATCTGTACGAGGGGCGGATAAAGTTTGCCAAGCAATATCTCCAACGTGCTACCAGGGATACAACTGTTCCGGCAGCTCTGCAAAATGAGGCACAGTCGATTTTAGATCGGCTGGAAACATTGGAAAAAGAGACCTGAACCATGCTCAAACGATTTACAGTTTCTTTGGAAGAGGATTTACTGCAAAAATTTGATGATTCCATAGCCAGGCACGGGTACTCAAACCGTTCGGAGGCAATTCGTGATCTTATCCGGCAGGAACTGGTTGATGAAGAATGGGAACAGAACAGTGAAGTGGTTGGTGTTGTGACCCTGGTGTATAACCATCATCAATCACAGCTCCAGGAAAAAATAACAGATTTACAACATAAATTCTACCAGCTGATCACGTCGACAACTCACGTCCACATGGAAAATCATAACTGCCTTGAGGTGACTATTGTCAAGGGCAAGGCCTCGCTCGTTCGAGAGCTTTCTCAGGGGTTGATAGCCTTGCGTGGGGTAAAAAGTGGGAATTTGACCATGTCGAGCACTGGCGGACATCTTCATTGATTGCGTTAAAAGATTTTTTTAAGGCGTGATTATTGCGTGGAGAAAATAACGTTTTCCAAAGTCTGGGGAAAGATTTTCTACATGGTTGAAAGGAAAAAAGAAACAATGAAGAGTGTTTGTCCTTCATGGTCGTTTTCGACCAAGAGTTGTCTGTTGAGTACGGACGGTCTGTACCTGCCGGTTGCTGAACATATAGGTGTATATTGTGAGGGCGGAGGGTATTTATCATGTCCTCAGAGCATGAATTTGCATGCTGCTGCTGAGGCGGATTGTCGTTTGGCTGCAGAGCGCAGACGAACAAGACGAACACCTGTCCGGCTCTTTACCCGGATAATAGAGTGTCCATCCACTACTCAGCGTGAACAGGACATAAGCGGTGCTGCAGTTGCTGTAGATCTCAGCCCCGACGGAATACGGGTGGAACTTTGTCAGTCCCTGGCAGAGGGAACAAATATTATGTTTTCCCTTGACGCCGCTTCTTCCGGAACCCCTGTCCATGGATCCGGCCAGGTTCGCTGGTGCCGGTCAATGGATAATTCTTCGTTTTTTCATGTCGGTATCCAACTGACTGATAAGGCCGCAGCAGCCGAAATAGCTCGCCGGATTGACCAGATTTATTCCTGAGAGGCTGTTGCTGGAACCTTTTTCCTGTTTTTGGGAAAAATATCAGGATGCAGGGCGAATTCCTGTCTGTTTTTCCGCTTTTCTGGTTTTTCCCCCTTCTTTTGTCGTTTTTGCCGGAAAATGATCCGCATATTCTCTCTTTTTTGCTCAGGAAGATCCGTGTACAAGGTACACACGTGGCCTGCTGCAAAGTCTGAACGCCTCTGATTTTCATCTTCTCGCACAAACCAGCATGGCCTGGCTCAGATTCGCCAGGCACAACAGGCAGCGAAGACTTCGGGCTATGACAGGCGGCCACTGCTGGGCGGCACGTTGATAGATGCTGCGGCTTCCAGAGAAATGCAGGTTAGCGCAGCTTTTTGTCAGCAAGCCATATTAATCCCAGAACCGGTATGCCCATCAGAGTTGTGACCAGAAAAAATCGTTGATACCCCCAGGCGGAAACCATTGTGCCGGAATACCCGCCAATGAGTTTAGGCAGCAGGATCATAAGTGAGGAAAAAATTGCGTACTGCATGGCTGTAAACGAAATATTGGTCAGACTGGAAAGAAAAGCAACAAACGCCGTGGTTGCTATACCCGCGCTGAGATTATCGGCTGCAATCACAAGAGTAAGAAAGGCGATGTCATTTCCTACAGCAGCAAGCCCCATGAAGAGCAGATTGGTGAGGCTTGAGAGGAGTGCGCCTGCAAAGAGAATTTTAGTCACCCCGTAGCGGAGGGTGAGCATTCCGCCGATAAACCCTCCGGCCAGGGTCATAAAGAGACCAAATGTCTTGATTATACTGGCAATCACCGGCTTGGAAAAGCCGAGATCCTGGTAAAAAACATTGGAAATAACCCCAAGAACGATATCAGATATTCTGTAAAAGGCTATCAGGGAGAGCAGGATAAGGGCTGTTTTGATTTCATAGCGTTTAAAGAAATCGACTATTGGCGCAATATAGGTTTGCTTGACCATTTGCCGGTCTGCGACTTTGCACAGTACAAGTCCATAGGCGGCTGTAAGGGCGCAGGTTATGGCCAGAAAAAGGCGGACTGTTTCCACGGCAAATGCAATGAAACGTGCATATCCTGGAAACTCTGCATTAATACTCTGCTTAAGTTGCACAACTGTGGATCCTGAAAGGAAAAAAATGGCCACAAACACGCTGACACTGGTGAGAAAGAGCAGCAGAAAACGCAGGTAATGTCTGGCCTGATACTCCTTCTGGTTAACAATGTTTCCGGGCTCGTCAATTATCAGGGTTGTGGCCACCCCGACCAGCATAACCCCGGCCATGGCAAAATAGCTGTATTTCCATGCAACATAGCTGTATGCGGCTTTACTAGTCCCAAACCAGGAGGCAAGATACAGGGCTCCGGCACCGGCCACCAGCATCCCGATCCGGTATCCTGCAATATATGTCGAGGCAAGCAGAGCCTGCAGATCTTCATCAGCACATTCGATTCGGTAGGCATCAATGACGATGTCCTGGGTTGCAGACGAAAAACCCAACATTACAGCAGCCAGTGCCATTCTGATCAGGTTTTTGTCCGCAGCTGCAGGATCAGTAAGGGCCATGAGGCAGATGGAAAGCATGACAGCAAGTTGAGCAACCAGAAGCCAGCTGCGTCTGCGCCCGAGAATACGGGTAAGCAGGGGCAGGGGCAGGGAGTCAATCACTGGCGCCCACAAGAATTTAAAGGCATAACCAAGGGCTGCCCAGGAAAAAAACGTCACTGCAGATCGACTCACTCCGGCTTCTCTTAACCACAATGACAACGAAGAAAAAATCAGCAGGATCGGCACGCCTGCTGAAAATCCGAAAAACAACATGGTTATGACCCTGGGATGCGTCCAGGTGTGGATGGTTTGCTGCCAGCTTTTTTTCGTGTGGATTTTGTTTTCGGTCTGGTTGTTCATTGGTTATGTCTGTGTTATCCTGTAAGTGAAATCTGTCCCTGGCATGGTCGTAGGTGTCGACTGCCGGTTGCCTTGCCCCCTCTACAGGAGTGGCAACCGGTTCCAGGCGTAATCCTTTGAACTTTTGAGCTCTTTTGCGTTGTTGAAGCAAACGAATACTTTATGAATATTAAGATATATAACACCCTGTCCAGAAAAAAAGAAGTACTCCGTCCACTGGAACCCGGCCATATCAAACTCTATGTCTGCGGTATTACATCTTATGATTATTGTCATATCGGCCATGCCCGTTCTGCCCTGGTCTTTGATATGGTTGTGCGTTACCTGCGCTATCGGGGCAATGATGTGACCTTTGTCCGTAATTTTACGGATATTGATGATAAAATAATTGCCAGAGCCGCAGAGCAGGGCGTTGAATCGCAGCAACTTGCCCAACGCTTCATTGATGAATTTTATGTGGATATGGACGCTCTTGGCGTTATGCGCCCTGACATTGAACCCAGGGCCACTGAGCATATTCCGGAAATGATAGCCCTGGTTGAAGAACTTATCGACAAAGGACTGGCCTACCCCTCTGGCGGAGATGTCTATTACCGGGTCAATCACTTTAAGGAATATGGAACGCTGTCTGGCCGTAGTCTTGAGGACATGCAGGCAGGCGCACGCATCGAGGTGAATGAGCAGAAAGAACATCCAATGGATTTTGTGCTCTGGAAGGCATCAAAGCCGGGGGAACCGAAATGGGAGAGTCCATGGGGGGATGGCCGCCCTGGCTGGCATATAGAATGTTCAGCCATGAGCCGTAAATATTTCGGGGAAACTTTTGATATTCATGGCGGCGGCAAAGATCTTATTTTTCCCCATCACGAAAATGAGATTGCCCAGAGCAGTGGCGCTACTGGGAAAACCTTTGCCAATCTCTGGATGCACCATGGGTTTGTGACCATTAAAGATGAGAAAATGTCTAAATCCTTGGGGAATTTCCTCACTATCCGAGACGTTTTACAACAGTACCCGGCCGAGGTGTTACGTCTGTTTATTTTTTCCACCCAGTATAGAAATCCCCTGGATTTCACAGAAGATGCGCTGCTTGACGCCCAGGCCGGACTTGATCGGATGTATGAGTGTCTCGCCAAAGTTGCAGGTCTTGAGGCCAGTGTTGGAGGGAAGGCTGTCATTGGTGGTAAGGATCGTAAAAAGATTCTGTCCTTGAGAAGTCGTTTTGAGTCTGCAATGAATAATGATTTTAATACAGCACAGGCTCTGGGATTTCTTTTTGACGGGGTCAAGGTGCTCAATAAAGGGAGTCGGATACTTGCTGCCGGATCTGCGGCAGAAGAGATTGATCTGCTTCAACAGGGAGCCGCTGATATGAGAGAACTGGCAGGGTTGCTTGGGGTTCTGCAACAGAACCCGGTGGACTATGTTGCAGGAAAAAAACAGGCTCTGCTCGATGCCATTGATCTTTCCGAAGAGGAGATTACAGCATTTATCAATAAGCGAAATGCTGCAAGAGATGAAAAAGACTGGGCAGCAAGTGACGCTGTTCGTGATGAACTGCTTGCCCATAATATTGAATTGCATGATGGTCCGGATGGAACGACCTGGGACGTGAAAGGGTAACAGGTAACGCTTTCCGGAGTCTGGGTGGCTGCAGATATTGTACGATCTGCGGATTGGTTATTTATCTGAGGCAATTCATGCATCTGTGGAGGCATGTTCATGGCTCGTTTACCTGTTGTTGCAGATACGTTTTATCCTGGAAATCCAACTCTGCTTACCCGGTCCATTGGTGAGCTGGTGACCCCGGAGCAGCCGCCACGAAAAGCACTTGCTGCAGTCGTGCCCCATGCCGGATATGTGTATTCCGGAAACGTTGTCGGACAGACTCTATCCAGGATTATTGTTCCTGAAACCGTACTTATTGCCGGGCCAAATCATACTGGTTATGGGGCGCCTGTCGCTCTTGGAACAGAAGACTGGGCCATGCCCATGGGTCATGTCCGGTTTGGGGTAGATCTCGCCGCTGGAATGCTCCAGCATTCTTCTGTGATTGTGGCTGATAATACAGCACATCAATATGAACACTCCCTTGAGGTTCAGATTCCTTTTTTACAATTTTTTCAGAAAAAACTCAGCATTGTTCCCCTGGTGATTTCTCATATTTCCTATGCCGAGTGCGAACAGGTTGCCGAAGATATAGCCCAGGCGATAACTGCCTATGAGGGCCAGGTTCTTCTGGTGGCAAGTACAGACATGACCCATTATGAATCCCGAGAAGAGGCATCACTCAAAGATCAGCTGGTGCTTAAATACCTGTTACAGCTCGATCCCCGTGGAGTATATACTACAGTAACCAGTAATCAGATTTCCATGTGCGGGGTCATACCCACAACAATTATTCTGCTTGCCGCCCGTTGTTTAGGCGCGCAGCAGGCAGAGCTTGTTAAATATACAGATTCCGGAGAAGTGAGTGGGGATACAGATCAGGTGGTTGGTTATGCTGGCGTGGTTATCAGGTAGAGGCCAGTCGACCGAGTTGGAGAGGTCTGGCTTTGCCCTGCCTGGCCGGCTGTGAGTAACTCATTTCGGGGATGGCGCACATTTGCCTCACATAAAGCTGTGGAGAAAAACTACCAGAATATTTCTCTTGACAATGCAGGAGAAAATCTCTATTTTGCCTTGCACATTCCACCTGCTGGGGGATGGTCTAATGGCAAGACAGCGGACTCTGACTCCGCTTATCGGGGTTCGAATCCCTGTCCCCCAGCCATCGTGTTTTCCTTACTGTTGGTCAACCTGCTGATATCTGTAATTTTTTCCAGCTTGTCCTGTTCCAGCCAGCCGTGTTGCCCTGCAAAATCTTCGACCAGAAGGTAGTGTTCATGCTGATCTATTTTTTTGACCAGCCGCCCCTGACTGATTGTTCCTGTGGGTGCTGCGTGGGCAAAAGGAGAGAGCTGCAGTGTTGCATCCTGGCCTGTGACCACATAGCTGTTCCAGGACGTGTAACACAATAGTGCCGGCGGCAGGCTCAGCAGCAGGATAAACAGAGAACAGGCAGTTATCCATTTGCTCTGGGAAGCCAGTAATGCAACTTTTCCGGATGCCGAGGCCAGCATGGTCAGGCTCAGTAAGATCAAGGCCGCGGCAGAGATCATCAGCCATTGGTCTGCCTCAAGCAGGTTGGCATACCGTTCGTAGGTTGGGGTTGAATCTCTGTATAATCCCGCATCTTCTCGAACCTGTTCCAGGGTTGCCTTAATCTCTTCGCTGCCAGGATCAAGCCGTAACGCCCGTTCATAATTGAGTACGGCTTTACCGGTTTGTCCGCTTGCTGCGTAACTGCCGGCAAGGTTGAAGAGCAGTGGAGCTGATACTCCGACCTTACCGGCGATCTGGTGATATTTATGTATTGCCTCGGCATAATTGCCCTGGACAACGTCCTGGTTGGCCGATTCAAACAGTGCCTCCGGAGTATTCTCTGTTGCGTGGCAGATCGTGGCGAGAGCAAATAAGAGATAATATATGGCCGTGATAATGGGGTATTTCATCATGGGAGCAGCTCCTTTCTGGTTGTTTCCAGCATGGACTGCATTGTCTGTCGGGGCAGTGGTTCATGGGAAAAATCGGCCTGTTCCAGTTGAGAAAAAATCGCGGTAAATGGGTGTTGGGCAGGCAAATGCTGCTGCAGGTCGGCCAGGGTAATGCTGCCTGGGGTAACATCCCATTGCAGGGCAAAATATTTTTGAATAGCCCTGCGGCAGTGGGTAATAAACGTGTTATGGTCATGGGCTGCCATGGCGTCTTCCATGGCTCTGATATGGCTGGTAAGCTCCTTGTCCACTTTTTTGCGAACAGCACGTTCAGGATGGTTTTCCAGGGTTTTCCTTCTGGAGTAGAGGGGGATTGCCAGAAACAGTCCAAGCATTGCGGCAGAGATGGTCACTATAAACAGCTGTTTTTTATATAACGGAGTAATGGCGTGTACCATAGTGCCAAGTTCGTGGCGTAGAGGAACAGCCTGCGGTTGTGGCCTGGCTGGTAATGGCTCTTTTTCTTTGACGTTTTTTTCTGGCTGGGACTGCCTGGGCTGCGGCTCGTTTGTTGCCTGCTCCAGGGTAATTTCAAGAGGATCACTGCTCAGGGTAATATAGTCTGCAAGATCGGGATCAAAATAGGAAAACCGGACTGCTGGTATCGATGCTATTGTCGGGCTGGTGGGAACTATGGCCTGTTCAAAGGTTTTTTCCCCCTGTCCGGGATGCTGCTGTTCAACTGTTCCCTGGCTGGGATAGGTTTTCCATCCTGTTGTTTTGGTAAGCTGTGGCGATTCCACCAGATCAAAGTTCCCAGTCCCTGATATTTTCATCTTCAGGGTGATGGGATCGCCGACTTTGGCTTTGCGCGGCGTTGCGGCCACTGCAAGGCTGAAACTGCCTATGGCTCCGCTGAAGTCTGCTGGCCGGTTTTTGGTTGGAAGCGGCCTGACAGTTATGGGCAGATCCGGTGTTATCAGCTTAACTTCACGGCGGGAATAGCGGGCAAAAAAATCGTCAAAAAACGGATCATTGCCGAGCAACCCGCCAAAGGGATCTCGACGCTGCTGGCTATTGATGCGTACCAGCAGGCTGGCATCCATATCAAAGACAAGGGGGAACTCTCCTTCTTTTATGGCAGAGATGGTACCATCCCAGCTCAGTTCGACATATTCCTGACCATTAATACGTGTTTCAATCTGGCGCGGCTTTTCATCCAGGCTGTGGAGGATAAAATCATTGCCAGTCAGTCGTGGGGAAGAATTAAGCGTTACCCGGAGCCCCTGCCTGAAAAATGCCTTAATGGTCATATGGATAAGCTGGCCGGGGTATATCTTCGTATGCTCAGGGTGGATGCGCATGAATCCGATTGTATCCGCCTTCCCTGAACGCAGACGGGCAGACGTGCCGGATTGCGCCCCTGGAGTGCCGCTGCCACTTGTATTGCCCGAGACCCCACTCTTTGAGACAGGCTGTACAGTGCAACTGAGGGGCTGGCTTGCATACTCCTGATTGTTGATACCAACCCGGACAGGCTCAATGGTGTATCTGCCAGGTTTGGCAGCCTGAACCATGTAGGTAAAGATAATAGTTGAAGAACTCTTGCCGTTTACCCATTGCGACTGGATACTCTGGCCTCTGTAGGTGAACTCAAGTCCCTTGCCCTTGGGCACGGGAGGCGTTGCCGAAGATGTGCCGTTAATGGTCACTGTCAAGAGAACCGCCTCTGTCACCGGAAATGAATCACCGCTTAACCGGGCAGAAACGGTGATATCCTGCGCCCGGATAGTATCCGGCAACAGCTGGGGAATAAACAAGGCGCAGAACAGTGGCAGAAAATACCAGTAGAGATGTGTCCTTTTATTGTTCAACTCTTTCATTGCTACCAGTCCTTGAAGTTGTCGTTGTCCGCTGAACCTTGAGGTATGAAATTGAGCTCTCCCTGCTCACTCTTCAGGCTGTTGAGCAGGTTTTTTGCCTCTTGTGATGTCATTTTTCCTGCTTTTCTGCGGAGTTTATCCTGTTGGCTCATTTGCTGGTCGTTATTCTTTTGTCCGGGTTGGGGCGGTCTGTTCTGTTTTTTGTCATCTTTTGACTGCGGCGTTTTCCGGGGATTGGCGGAATTCTTATCGGTCTTGTTTTCTTGTGGAGTTTTCTTTTGTGTATTTTGCTCGGATGATTGTTGATTCTTTTGTTCTTTTTGTTCTTTCTGCCCCTTGTGTTTATTCTCCCCTGATTTTTGATTCTGCTCTTTATTCTGCGGCTTCTGTGAATTTTGCTTGTTTTCCTTTTGCTGTTTCTGCTTTTTCTTGAGTTTTTTGAGTTCTTCGGTCACTATGTTCTGATTCTTCCGATTCGGTGCGGCCTCTTTGTCCTGTTTGTTTAAGGCAAGGTTTGCTTCATACGATTTTTTTGCCTGCTCCCAGAGTTCTTTTGTTTTATCAGGGTCAGTCT
>RKSL01000243.1 GCA_008633435.1 Candidatus Desulfobulbus rimicarensis
GGGGGATGTAATTACCACAGAAGTAATGCTCACCAATGTCAAGTATTGGTTAAATACGCCACAGATAATTGTCTCTGAGGGAACAAGCCCTGAATTACCCATCAAAAGCCGTATGGAAATTTTATTTTTTGATGATCATAAAGAATTTGCTGAATTTTCAACAGATAGAATTCTTGACCGCAGTGAAGAAGAGTTTGATGATCCCTGGTTTTAAAAAGCCTGTTCAATGGGGGCAAAGAGATATTGTTGATAACCGTTTATCGTTTGAAATTTCTCCACAGTTTTTCATGTCACGAGGGATCGCATGTGATTCGCTTTAAGAGCAATTTTTGGTATTTTTTTTCTTTACTACCGGAGTTTTTCGTAATCCATCAAAAAAATGACAAATGCTCATTCCCGGATTGGTTACAAGCATTCTTGGGCCAATGGTACGCATAACCTCACAAATCTTTTCGCGCATGGCTGGTTTGTAACAATGTATTTTGCATTTACCGCAGCTGGTTTTGCCCTCCTGAAATGGGCAGTTCTGAAGCCGTTGTTTACTGTAGTTGAGGAGTTCTGTACATTCTGAACAGAGTTCTTCTGTTGTTCCGTGTTTCAATCGGCAATACCGGGCAATCATTTCTTTGACCGTTTTTGCCTCTCTGTCCATACGTCCTGAATTTATCATGGTTGTTTTGCTGGGTGTTTAATATAACGAGAAATATGCATAGAGCAAACTCTCCTAGTATATGTAAATTGATTACCACACTTTACAGGGGAGTGGGCAAGATGCCTTGATACAAATCAAAAACGCTTTGATCCTGCGTTGTCAAATGACATCCGTTTTTTGTTACCATTTGGTAGCACATTTTTGTGCTGTTTGTGTTACCAACGGGTAACGCAAACAACCTTTTTTTAAGTAACACGCTGATGTTGCAATATTTCCCTTGTGGAACAACTTTTGCAATATATAGATAAAAGTAGTTATTGTCTCTGTAAACGTAGGGAGGGATTCGTGCAACACGAGTACAAATCAAATTATTTATCCCATGTGATTAAAATCATCTTGGTGCTGGTTGTTGTCGGGGTTGTTGGCGTTGCTGTACGAGCCATGGTGTTACCCAAATCTTTCGGAGAATTTGGTCATTACAGGGGCGATGCAATTCAAGATGAGATCAACCGGCCGAATCGTCATGGAACCAATGCCTCATGTCTTGTTTGTCATCCCTACATCCGAGAAATGCATCTTGCTGGAGTACATAGCACGGTTTCCTGTGAATTCTGTCACGGCCCGGTAGCTGATCATGTAAAAAACGGCAAGGTAACGAATAAGCTCCCCAAAAAAGAAGGTAAGGAGATTAAGCGTCTTTGTCTTCGCTGCCATAACCAGATAATAAGGGCTCGTCCTAAAGAGTCAATAAAGATGATTTCCATGCCCCAGCATCTTGAGCAGAAACATGTACGAACTGACCATAACTGTAATCAATGTCATAATGTTCATGCTCCACTGATGTGGGTGAATGAAGCCAAGGCCATGGTCGGTGTAGGGGAGGAGACGAAATGATGATGGATGGCATTGAAAAAGAGATCTCCCAGGATCGACGGGCGTTTATCAAAAAAGTGCTTGGAGGGACAATAGCCGGTTCGCTGCTCCTTGTGATCCCGGCTGGTGCCATGGAGCTTTCAGCGATTCCTGAACAGATACCAGGAATGCGTGATGATACCGGAACGTTTATCAGCAAGAAGAGAAAATTTGCGTTTATTGTTGATATAACCCGATGCATTGGCTGCGGTTCCTGCTGTGTTGCAGATAAAAATGAGTATCAGGTGCCAGATGGAATGTACCGTACCTGGGTTGAACGCTACGTGATTGATGATCAGGATAATGTCTTTGTCGACAGTCCCAATGGTGGCCTTGACGGTTATCAGGAACCACGGAAAGACATCGAGCATCCGGTTCGTGATACTTTCTTTGTGCCCAAACTCTGTAACATGTGTGAGCATCCCTCTTGCGTGCAGGTTTGTCCGGTTGGCGCAACCTACCAGACTGATGACGGCTTTGTGCTTGTTGATGCCAAGCGTTGTGTGGCATGTGGGTATTGCGTGCAGGCATGTCCCTATTCTGTTCGTTTTATTAACCCGAAAACAAAGACCGCTGATAAATGCACGTGGTGTTATCATCGGGTTCGAAAGGGCTTACTGCCAGCCTGTGTTAATGTTTGCCCGGTTCAGGCCAGAAAATTTGGCGATTTAAACGACAAAGACTCTGAAGTCTATAAAATACTTCATCAGCCGCATGTTGTATCTGTTCTCAAGCCGGACATGGGGAATAAACCAGCGCTCCACTATGTGGGCTTACGAAGGGAGGTAGTCTAATGAGTCCTGAACATGGTGCTGCAGTGGCAACTGCCTTGACAAATTATGTTTTTCCCAATGATATCCATGTCCATTGGAGCTTGATGATTGTCCTGTATCCCTATATTACAGGCATCGTTGCCGGAGCATTTATTGTCTCCTCGCTTTATCATGTATTCGGTATCCAATCATTAAAGCCTGTTTCAAGATATGCGCTTGTTTTTGCACTTGCCTTTGTGGCCTTTGCCACTGCTCCTTTACTGAATCATTTAGGCCATCCGGAACGGGCCATGAATATGATGCTCACCCCCAATCCGACTTCTGCCATGGCTGGTTTTGGCTATATTTATTCTGCTTATACCATTGTGTTGATACTGGAAATACTCTTCATTTACCGGCCAACTCTGGTCGCCTTAAAACAAAAGGCGACAGGAAAGATGAAGACTTTGTATACAATCCTTTCCATTGGCAGCGATAATGTTTCTGAAAAAGCGCTCAAGGTTGATCATAAAATAATCGCCTTTCTGGCAGCCATCGGTATTCCCATGGCCTGTACTCTGCATGGTTATGTTGGTTTTATCTTTGGCGGGGTCAAGGCTAATCCGATGTGGGCGACCCCGCTTATGCCGGTTATTTTCCTGCTCTCAGCCAGTGTGTCCGGAATTGCCGGTATTATTCTTTCCTATATACTCATAAAGACATTTACTCGTAAGTTCATAGATATGGACTGCGTCAGGACGCTCATAAAATTTCTTTGGGGCTGCTTTATACTCGATTTTGTTTTTGAAATGCTTGAGCTTTTTTCCCACGCGTACATGGCAACCCACCACTGGGAAGCCCTGAAGGATCTCTATTTTGGGCCATTGTATCAATCATTCTGGGTGGCGCAGGTTGGTATTTTTTCTCTGATTCCATTTGTTGTGCTGGGGATTCTATCACTCGTCAAACTGCCCGATATTGTTGTGAAAGTACTTGGTTCGGTCATGTCGTTTATGATTCTTATTCAGGTCATTCTTATGCGCTGGAATGTTGTCATAGGTGGCCAGCTGATGTCAAAGAGTGAACGCGGTCATGCTGTTTTTCATCCATTATGGTTTGAAAAAGAGGGGATCCTGGTTTCGATCATCATTATGATTCTGCCCATTGTCTTTCTCTTTTTGCTCAGCAAGGTTTTTCCTTTCTGGCTGGATGATGATCCGGCAGTTCACAAGCAGTCTGTTTAAAGGCCACCTTGAAAAATTGCCTTTTCGCCCGATCTCTGCGTCACAGGAAAATGAAAAATTCTCACATATGACTAATATGCTGCGCTTTTTATTTTTCCTGTTCCTTGATCTCGAACGAAAGTTCTAAATTTTCAAGGCAGCCTAAAGAAGCAATTGTTACACATAGCACATAACCGTCTAAACAATACAAAATGAAAGGAGGGCATAAAACGTAGAATACAAGGAGGTGATGGCAGGCAATTCATGTCTGCGGGGATTGGAAATAGAATTACTTTTGGTTACAGGTAAAGAATTTCATATCAGGAGGATACTGAATGAAACATTGGAAAAAAACATTTTGTATTGCAGTCGTGGGGCTGTTTGCTGCCAGTTCGGCGTTTGCCACCACTGAGCAGTCAAAAAACACCCAGGACGAGGCGAGTAAAGCGTTAAATGTTAAGTGTATTAACTGTCATCTTAAGGAAAACACTTCACTAGTAAAACAGTGGCAGCATTCGCCCCATGCTGCAGCACAAGATGGCCAGATCGGCTGTTATAACTGTCATGCTGCAAATAAAGGTGAGGAACTTGGCTATGAGCATGAAGGTGCATTTATTAAAACCATTCTTTCTCCCATGGACTGTAACTACTGCCATGAGCGTGAAGTAAAAGAAATGGTGAACTCTCACCACGCAACAGCTGGTGAGATTATGGCCTCTTTAGATAACGTCATTGGCGAAGTCATCTGTTCAATGCCGGGAACAAAAGCAGATGCTGTAAATGGCTGCTGGCAATGTCACGGTGGAATTATCACCATCGAGAAAGACAAGGACGGAAAAGCTTTGAAACGCGCTTCCGGCGCCGTCATGATTGATCCTATGACCTGGCCTAATACCGGGATTGGCAGACTGAATCCTGATGGGTCAAAAGGTTCATGCATGGCATGTCATTCGAAACATTCCTTCCGTTCTTCTGTTGCCCGCCAGCCAGAAAACTGTGGCAAGTGTCATCTTGGTCCGGATCATCCTCAGAAAGAAATATATGAGGAATCAAAACACGGTATTGCCTATAATTCAGCTCTTCGTGATAGTGGTGCCAATGGCATGAATATCCTTAAAAACGGCACATGGGTTCTGGGTAAAGATTATTACACAGCCCCTACTTGCTCAACGTGCCATATGGGGTCTTATGTGAAACTTGATGGCGGCATTGCCCAGAACACCCATAATGTTGGTGATCGTATCTCCTGGACACTTCGTCCTAAAGTTTCTGTGAAGCTGAACCGGGCTATTTTTGCAGATGGTACAGTTGCTGATATCCCGGGCGATATTGCCCCTCAGGTTGGTCAGAAAGCCACCTACAAAACATTTGTCGTTAAAGACGGCAAGTTTAAAAAAGTTACAGCACAAAAGCAGGTCGTTAAGGTTCTATCATGGGAAGACAGAAGAAATAACATGAAGGGTGCCTGTAAATCTTGCCATGGTATGCAGCAGGTTGAAGGCTTTTACAAACAGTTTGACTCGCTTGTTGTTACCTATAACGAGAAGTTTGCCAAACCTACCAAAAAGCTCTATGGTATGGCCAAAAAAGACGGTCTGATTAAAGGCTCACCTTTTCATTCCAAGCTTGGCTGGACCTGGTTTGAGATCTGGCATCATGAGGGGCGAAGAACCCGACACGGTGCTGCAATGGGTGGACCTGATTACACCCATTGGCATGGTCTTTATGAAGTGGCCAGACATTTTTATTATGAGTTTATTCCCGAGCTGATGACTCTTGCCAAAGAGCATAATTTAACTGATAAGTATGAAAAAGCAGTGAATGAGATTTTGGCGAGGCCTGAACATCAGTGGTATAAAAAAGGTTTTGGTGATGCCACCATGGCAGCCATCAAAGCTGAAGCCGCTGAACGATACGGCGATAAAAAATAATCATCAATAACTATAGCGTGGAGTATTTGCCCTGGTTCCCGGCAAGGAACCAGGGCGTTTTTTTAAGGCCACTGTGAAAAAATGCCTTTCAAAGTTTCGTAACCTCGCCTATCTCGCCCGATCTCCGCGTCACAGGAAAATGAAAAATGCTCACATAGGACTCATATGTTGCGCTTTATAATTTCCCTGTTCCTCGGAGTCTCCCGTTGGTCGCTTACCTGACCTCCAATGAAAATGATAATTCTTCAAGGCATCCTGAAGAGGAGAAGTTAATGACATCTATAATGCACAAACCATGTAAAACCATAATTTCCCTGACAACTGTTTTTGTCTGTGGTCTGCTGTTTGCAGGGATAAGCCTTGCTGGTGAAAGAAATGCCGCGTCTTTACTCGATCAGGTAGTCTCTTTGAACCTTGGACTGAATACGTATTATATCGGCCATGTTTTAACTCAAGGACAG
>RKSL01000244.1 GCA_008633435.1 Candidatus Desulfobulbus rimicarensis
TTTCAGACAGGTGTATATTGCAATATTTCTACTTAAAAAACAATATATTAGCTAGAAAACCAGCAATTCCCGGATAGGACTCAAACGATGCAATAGCGTGATGTACTAAAATTGGTTTCGTAAACTTTTTGAAAAACAATGGTTAAAATTCAATTTTCCCATGACATATCAATAAGTTAGCGATTTTTGCCTTTTTTGTAAGAAAAACAATAATTTACAAGGAGGCATCCATGTCAAACCAAATCAGGACAATCGTGAAATCCAGCATCAGAAAATCTGCACGCATAGAGAAAATCAGGTTGCGCAAGGACCTGAATGCGGATGCTCTGTTTGCAACAATGCGCTCAGGATTTAAAAAAATCAAGGATCATCGCCCTGGTCAGGTCAAGCATACACTGGCCGATACTCTCATGTCGGCCTTTGCCATGTTTTCCCTGAAAGATCCTTCGTTGCTGGCTTTTGATAGCAGACGGCTTGATGATCCCGACAATCTCAAAACAATCTACGGCATGACTACTATTCCCTGTGATACCTCCATGCGGGAGATTCTTGATCCGGTTGACCCCACTTTACTCAGGCCGCTGTTCAAGGATGCTTTTCGCCCGTTACAGCGTGGCAAGGCACTGGAAAAGATGGTCTTTATGGGAGAAGGTTACCTGCTCAATCTGGACGGTACAGGCTTTTTTTCTTCCAACAGGCTCTATTCCCCTGCCTGCCTGGAAAAGAGGAGTCGCAGTGGTGAAATAACATACCATTTGCAAGCGGTTGGCGCAGCTGTTGTGCATCCTGACTTCCGGGAGGTGATTCCTCTGTGTCCGGAGATAATCAGAAAACAGGACGGAGCCACCAAGCAGGACTGTGAGCGAAACGCTGTCAGAAGGATGCTGGTCAAGCTGCATCAGGATCATCCTCACATGAAATTTATTGTCAACGAGGATTCCCTGGCCTCCAACGCCCCGCATATCAGAGACCTGCAGGAACTGGGTTTCCGTTACATTCTGGGTGTCAAAGAAGGTGATCACAAATTTCTCTTTGAGTACGTTGATCAGGCAGTGGAGGATGGCCAGGCAGTGGAACTGATTTTACCAGACGAAAAGAAAGANNNNGAGAATGAAACATTCAACACTTTGAAGAACCAGGGATACCAGTTCGGCCATAACTTCGGCCTTGGCAAGCAGTACCTGAGCGAAGTGTTTGTACACCTTATGATGCTGGCCTTTCTGGTGGATCAGATTCAGCAGTTGTGCTGTCCGTTGTTTAAAGCGGCCCGTAAGCTGTATCGTACCAATCGATCCTTCTGGGAAAAGGTCAGATATCATTTCTACGGCTATGTGCTCAACACCATGGAGGAGTTGTATTATACCCTGTTGCTGGCACGCCGACGCAACCTCTCCACATAGACGGAAAAGGTTATATCGCTATTTCAAAGATCAGGGCTTTCGGTTGAAAATATCACCCGGAAGCGGTTGGACAGGTCTGTCCCAAAAACAGGAATTCTGCCTTACTGCGTGCAAAATCTTGCAAATGTGTCAACAGAAAGAGCTGATTTTGCCATTTGGCTTATTTCTTCGATTGAAAAAACAACTTTTCGGCCGTCTATTATGACCGTCCGGGAATAGCTGGACAAAAGTTATCTTCCTCTAGAGCTGGAGTCGTAAAAATGGGGAAAACATTGCATTTTCACCCCTGAATTTTAAAAATTCAGCCACCATTACTGTTAATAATAAGCATTATTTTAAACAAGAATAGGCTTTCCGACCAAATAGCTGAACAACACGCTTGTAGTGCCATTTGCATAAAATCTGGTATACATAGGTATTCTACGGTAATTTATTGCCAAATTTCGCGACGATCCAACTAATCTACAGCAGGTAACATTATAGCAACATGAGAGATGAGGTATTGATCACAGGGTATGTAACGGCGCAGGCACATACTAAAACAGTCACCAGACAAGGAGAGTAATTATGAGAACACAAGATGCAATTACCGCCAGAAGATCAATCAAACATTTTGATCCGAACCATACAATGAGCGACGATGAGATGAACAAGCTCCTTTCTCTGGCAATACTTTCTCCCACAGCCTTTAACATTCAGAACTGGCGTTTTATTGTTGTTGCAGACCCGGAATTGAGGAGACAAATAAGAGAGGTGTCCTGGGATCAGGCGCAGGTCACTGATGCATCGGTATTTATCGTACTTTGTGCCAATCTGAAATCATGGGAACAACCCGGCCGGTATTGGGTTGATGCGCCGGAGGAAGTCCGGGAATTTATGATTCCTGCCATTGACAACTACTATCGAGGAAAAGATCAGGTTCAGAGAGACGAAGCAATGCGATCCTGCGGTATCGTTGCCCAGACTCTAATGCTGGCTGCCCAATCAATCGGCTACGAATCCTGCCCCATGGATGGATTTGATTTTGATAAAGTCGGAGCGCTGGTCAACCTTCCTGATGACCATGTTATTGCCATGTTCGTGGCAATTGGCAAGGGAACCCAGGAAGCCTGGCCGCGCCCTGGTCAGCTGCCGTTGGCCGAGGTTGTTATTAAAAATTCATTTGCCTGATTACACAAAGGAGTCGAAGATTTTTGCTATAATCCTGGGTTCCTCTCTAATAAAAAATTGAGTTTTTTTGCTCAGATAAGCCGGGGATCAATATTTCCGGAACCTCCGCAATCCGGTGTATAACAGGTAATATTGAGAAAATCACATTTTTCATCACAGACGGGACACTGCTCAGGAAGGCTGGGGGCTGTAAATGTATAATTGCACTTTCCACATTTCCAGTGGTGCGGCTCACCTTCCTTTTTTTCATCTCCAGTGACAACCGGTTTTTCCTCAGAAACGCCTGTACTTTCCGAATTGGGAAACCCGATAACAAGACGCTCCCGTCTACTGTCCTGCTGTATCAGCACAGAAAGATCAAGCTGCCCGTTTTTCAAGCCAAGAATGAGAGAGCTTTCGCCTTTGCCCTCATCAAGATGAGTAATATCACGGATAATCGTCGTGATAGAATGTATAAAGGT
>RKSL01000245.1 GCA_008633435.1 Candidatus Desulfobulbus rimicarensis
ATTTTCGGTTTTTAACCCAAGTACTATCCGTCATCGTCTGCTGCTGTTGAGCAGTTTTACCATTGCTATTATTATTGCCCTGATTTCACTGTACAGCTACCAGCTTGTGGCTCTTGAAAAAAAACTGGTGAACATGGAGGCAGTGGATGACCTGTTTAATACTATTCTTGAACTCAGGCGGTATGAAAAAAATATCATGTTGGGAATTGAAGGTGATTTTTTTCATGAATCCGTTCATTCCCAAGAGGAGATTGAAAAATCTATCCACCTGCTTGCTGGCTCGTTCCAGTCTGTTGCTGAACAGGATGTGCTGGGAAAACTGGGGCTGG
Organism: Candidatus Desulfobulbus rimicarensis; assembly: GCA_008633435.1. GTDB lineage: Bacteria > Desulfobacterota > Desulfobulbia > Desulfobulbales > Desulfobulbaceae > Desulfobulbus_C > Desulfobulbus_C rimicarensis. Next base: position 330 of record RKSL01000245.1, read on the forward strand.
ATGTCAGGGAGTATGGTCATGCTTTCAGCCTTTGGTGCGGGCAGAGCAACTGTAAAGACAGGCTCCATCCCCTTGAACCCAACAGCCTTAAAGTTAGAAAGCTGGGGCAGAGACTGGTGGATGAGGCAGCGCGGTTGGCTCGTCTTAACAGGAAAATCACCAGCCAGGGATTTAAACGAATTATTTTCTGGCTGACTTTCTTGCCAGCATTGCTCTTTGCCATCGGGGCAATAATCTTTTTTTCCCAGACCAGGAGTATCCTGCACCGGCTTTCTATTTTACGACAGGGCACGAAGAATCTCGCTGCCGGCGAATTTAAAAAAATAGTGCTGTCCCACGCCTCACCCGATGAGGTCTCCGGGCTGATCGAAAACTTTAATCAGATGGTTGAAGCCCTGGAACAGAAGCAGGAACAGTTGATCCAATCAAAAAAAATGGCCTCCATCGGGACGTTTTCATCCGGCATTGCCCATGAAATAAACAACCCTTTAAATAATATTTCTTTGTCTGCAGATATTTTACTCGAGGAAATCGACTCCATGGACAAGGATGAAATAAAGGAGATTCTTGGCGATATCATGGATCAGACTGAGCGAGCCAGCAAAATTGTTCGCAATCTGCTCGATTTTTCCCGCGCCCGGGCATCAGACCGGGAACCGCTCTATATTGATTTTGTTCTTCATAAGACGACCGATCTTATCGCCAATGAACTGCGTATTCATAAAATTGCCCTGCATAAAGAAATTGCCGATAATTTGCCCAGGATTAACGGTGACCTGCAAAAGTTGCAGCAGGTATTTTTGAATCTTATCATCAACAGCGAGCAGGCAATTGGCGATTATGGCAGAATATCGGTTAAAGCGCAGAATACTGATCATGGGTACATACAGGTCAATATCAGTGATACCGGCCCAGGTATTGACCCGGAAAATCTTGACCGTATTTTTGATCCTTTTTTTACCACTAAAGAAGCGGGTAAGGGCACGGGGCTTGGCCTTGCCATTGTTTATGGTATTGTGGAAAAACATGGCGGATATATTGAAGTGGCCAGTAAACTGGGTGAAGGTACAACTTTTTCTGTCTATCTTCCTGCGTTTCCGTCCACAGTAGATATCGATACAAATCAGGGATAAATTGTGATCAGTATAGCTGTTGTTGATGATGAGCGGACTGCCCGGCAGATGATGGCCAATATTTTTCACCGGGCTGGCTATAATGTGGAAATGTTTGATTCCGGTCATGCTTTTTTGCCACAGATGGAAAAAGAACCCTTTGATATTGTCTTTCTCGATTTAAAACTTACCGATATGTCCGGGCTGGAGATTCTCACCCATATTAAAGCCACTCACCGTGATACCGAGGTGATAATTGTTACCGGAAACTCTTCCATAGATACTGCTGTTGAGGCAACCAAGGAGGGGGCGTTTCATTATCTGGCCAAACCTTTCCGGGCTCATGACCTGCGCCTGATGGCACAGCGTGCAACGGAGAAAATACGGTTACATCGCGAAAATGTTCACCTTAAATCGCAACTTGGCGATCATTCCCTGATTCCAGGTTTTATTGGCAACAGTAAAGCCATGCAGGCTATTTTTGAGACCATTGCCAAGGTAGCTCAGATCAACTGCAATATCCTGCTTGAAGCCGAGACTGGTACCGGCAAGCAGTTGACAGCTCGTGCCATCCATGAACTTGGCGGGCAGCCCAAGGCACCTTTTGTCTATTTTAACTGTGGCGGCTTTGCTGAAGACTTGATCTGTAGTGAATTGTTTGGCTATGAAAAAGGGGCATTTACCGGAGCTGTTGGTCAAAAAATCGGTCTGCTCGAATCAGCGGCAGGTGGCACGGTTTTACTTGATGAAATTGGGGAGATGCCCATGTCCATGCAGGTCAAACTTCTCCATGTACTTCAGGAACGACAAATTTTGCGTGTGGGGGGAACCCGACCCATTGATTTGAATATTCGTATCATAGCCGCCACTAACAGAGATCTTAAAGAACGGGTTGGCAAAGATGAGTTTCGTGAAGATCTGTATTACCGCTTGAATGTCGTCACCATTCGGTTGCCCCGGTTGCGGGAACGTCGGGATGATATTCCCCTGCTCATCCATCATTTTATCACCAAAGCCAACAAGGCTTTTTCAAAAAATATTCGTGGTGTTTCTTCACAGACTCTGCAGCTGCTCATGGAGTATGGATTTCCCGGCAATGTGCGAGAACTGGAAAATATTATTCAGCATGCCGTAGCTCTGACCGAGGCTGGGAAGCTGACCCCTGAAGATCTGCCTCCCCGCCTGCGGAAGCTGCATCTCCAGGAAAACTGGGCCGGAGAAGAGCTGTTGACGCTCGAGGAAATGGAAAAACGCTATATTGCCAGGGTGCTTATAAAGACCGGATATAATATAAAAGCTGCCGGTCGAATTTTACAAATTCCGCGGACAACTCTGTGGAGAAGGATGAAAAAATATGGATTAAAGGCTCCGGCTGAAGGCTAGTGTCGTTTCAATGTGAAACCAGGCGACATCGTCGCAAAACAAATACCATGATAGATCAATGTGTTATTCTTCATCTCTTTCCCTGTGTTTCAAAATGAAATATAAGCAATGATTTTCCATTTTGAAACAACTGGTCATGTTTCACACCCTCTATTATTACCTTACGTTCTGTAAAGATTCGTTCCATCCTCTGGGCACACGGCAGATCGGTGCCTGAAGTACATCGATACTTCCTCGTATTTTGCTGTAAAATTAATATGTTGATGTTTCTCCTCCAAGACGAGCTTCAGCTTTGGTTTTTAACGGATCATCGATTCCAGCTGTCTTTTGTTTGATGGTGCGGCTTCGTTCTGGCATCGTATTTGCTATCATTGTCCCGGGCTCTCCGGGTTCTCAACGTTGCAAAAATGAGTTGATGAGAAAACGGTTCTACCAGGAATTTAGTGGTTAAACGGTCGCTGCAGCGGCTGGAACATGTACTTTTAGACGAAGGAAAAACGATTATGCTTCACATGTATTTACCCATTGCCGGCAATAGCGTGAATATTTTTCTGATTCTCGGGCTGGGTGTTTTTGTCGGGTTGCTTTCAGGTGTTTTTGGTGTGGGCGGAGGATTTCTGATGACACCGCTTCTTATGATGTTCGGTATCCCGCCAACGGTGGCAGCGGCAAGTGATTCCAATCAGATTGTCGGTGCCTCCACTTCGGGAACTCTTGCCCACATGCGGCTTGGTAATGTAGATGTCCCGATGGGCGTTATGCTGCTGATAGGCGGTGTAGCCGGTGGTACGGTAGGTGTTCAGATTATCAAATTGCTCAAGGCCATGGGGAATGCCGATTTTCTCATTGCCATCACCTATGTCATTATGCTGGGTGGCGTCGGTGGGTATATGTTTTGGGAAAGCCTGCAGGGGTTAAAGACGGTGAAAGATCCTGCTGAGGTGACGGCTGTTCCCGTGAAAGAGAAGACAACGCAAGGCAAGTCATTTTTACAAAGGCTACCGTTTCAGTATAAATTCGAAAAATCAGGTTGTGAAATATCCATGCTCCTGCCTCTTGGCTTTGGTGTTTTGGTGGGTATTCTGGCGGCTATTATGGGTGTTGGCGGTGGCTTTATCATGGTTCCGGTGATGGTGTATCTGTTACGTATGCCCATGCATGTTGTGGTTGGTACCAGTCTCTTTCAGATTCTTTTTACATGCGTCAATGTTACTGTCATGCAGGCCTGGTCCAATCATACCGTAGATTTTGTCCTCGCTGTTCTGTTGTTGCTCGGCTCAACTATAGGTGCGCAGATGGGCACCGCAGTATCCAAACGACTGAATGCAGATCAGTTAAAAATTATGTTGGCAAGTCTTGTGCTGCTGGTCTGTGTGAAGATGATGGCAGGGCTGCTTTTGACGCCGACTATTATGGTGGCGCTTAAAGGAGGTCATTGAAAGAGACATGAAGGTTAAGACAATGAATCAAGTACGTTACAGTTGTATTTTTGTTATAATGATTTTTCTGGCAGGGATGACAGCATCATCTGCGCCGGCGGAAACAGTTGATCTGGATCTTGCCCGTAAAACAGTTAAGATTTCCACTTTTTATAATGGTACCACAGTGCGGGCTACGGGGAGGCTTCCGGCGCAAGCTGATCTTTTACTGGAAGTAAGCGGTCCTAAAAAAAGTGTTTACCTTAAAGTCAAGGGCAAGGTGGCGGGTATTTTGTGGATGAATAAAACTGATGTTGAACTTGAAAATACCCCTGCTGTCTATATGCTGTATGCCCCGGAAGGTACCCTGAAAAATAATCTGGTTCGTGCTGAGACCGGGGTTGGCTACAAGGCGCTCCAGGATGAGGTGACATTACACCCGGATTCAGCAGATAAACCATTTGTTTTTGGTGAATATATCAAGCTCATGGAAGCGTCTGGAGTGTATGGTTTTCATGAAGGCAGTGTCCGGTATGGGCCTGTCAATGAGGGACGTAAGGAGTACACCGTTACTCTGGATATTCCTCCCAAAATGACTGCGGGCAGCTATACGGTGACAGCCCTTGCTGTCCAAGGTGGAAAAGTCCTTGATCAGGTACAGGTGCCTCTTGCCATAGAACTCTCCGGTTTCCCTAGGTTTATCGCGGATCTTGCCTTTAATCATTCTTTGCTCTTTGGCATCATGGCTGTGTTTATTGCCGTGGCAACAGGCCTTATTATCGGCATGATTTTCAAGGGTGGTGGTGGAGCCCATTGATTCCATTATTTGTGAGAGCTGAGTATATATGAAACTGAACGACCAAATACGTAAGTTTTTTGGATTAAAGAAAAAAGAAACTATCCCGTTTAAAATTTTATTTGCCGAATTTAAAAAGAGTCTTGATCTGAATAACCAGATTCTTGATCTCATTGCCGATGCCAACGATAAACTCAGCGGCGACTATATCTTTGATGAGCAGTACATCCAGAGTAGTTGCCGCCGGCTTGATGACCTTGTCAGGCAGCTCATTGTCACCATTAATCATCTGACCGAACAGAAGTATGTAGAACTCTACACAAGCTTTCATCGTATTGAGGAAGAGCTCGAGGCGTTGCTCAAGGGCAGGGCATTGGGGCGGGTAAAGGATTTTATTCTTCCTTATAATGCAGTAACCCGCGACTTGACCGATTCTGTTGGCGGAAAAAATGCGCATATAGGTGAAATCGGGGCTGTGCTTGACCTGAGGATTCCGGATGGTTTTGCAATTACCACCGCCGCATTTTCGTTTTTCCTGGAAGAAAACAATATACGAGAGACAATTTTAGAGATTAGGCGTCAGTGGCATCAGAGCGAAATTGCTGTTGATGATGCCTCCAGGCAGATCCAGAAGGTTATCATGGAAGCAGAAGTACCCAAGGCACTTCGAGATGATATCCTCAACGCGGCAAGCCATGTGAGTAAGCAGTATCAGGATACCATACCCTGTTTTGCTGTTCGCTCCAGTGCCATTGGCGAAGATGAAATATCTTCGTTTGCCGGACAGTATTTGAGTTGTTTAAATATTCCTCTTCAAGAAATCCCCCAGGCATACAAGGAGGTTCTAGCTAGTTTGTTTAGTCCGGAGGCTATGGAATACCGGTTGATGATGGATTTTCGTCCCCATGAAATCATGATGGCCGTGGCCTGCCAGATGATGGTTCCGGCCAAAGCCAGTGGCGTACTCTATACTTATGATCCTGTCCGCCCCGAAGAGGAGTCGATGATTGTGAACTCGGCCTGGGGGCTGGGGGAACCCATTGTTGCAGGTGAAGTGGCCACGGATAATTTTGTTCTTGAGCGGCGGCCTCCCCATGAGGTTCGGGAGATACAGATTGTCAGAAAGAGTGAAACCATGGTGCTGCGTGGCTGTGGCGGGATCGGTATTGACAAGGTTGGTGAAGAGCGGCGTATGGAGTCGAGCCTTACCAAACAGCAGCTCCGCGAACTGGCAGAAATCGGCACACAGCTGGAAAAATATTTCAAGCGGCCACAGGATATCGAATTTGCTATTGATCCTCAGGACAAAGTGATTGTGCTCCAGTCCAGACAGTTACGGCTGCAGCAGAAAAGAGCGCCAAGAGCATGTGACTTAATCGGGCTTGGCGGCAAATATCCTGTTCTGGTTAGGGGGAAGGGGATTGCCGCCATGGAAGGCATTGCCACAGGCCCGGCCTGGGTATTTACCGAGGGGCGTGATCTCAGTACATTTCCCATGGGGGGTATTCTTGTTGCCCGTCATGCGACCCCGCAACTGGCTCGAGTCATTAATCAGGCTGCAGGCTTTATCACTGATGTGGGTTCCACCACCGGTCACTTGGCCACTGTTGCCCGAGAGTTCAGAGTACCGGCACTTTTTAATACCGAAAACGGCACTGAGCTGATAGCAGATGGTCAGGAAATCACCCTTGATACAGAATGCTTGACCATTTATGAGGGGATTGTCCAGGAGTTACAGTATTACGCCATCCAGGAGGAACCCATTGAAGAAATGTACGAGTACCGCCTGTTGAGAAGAGTGTTGAAAAAGATTGAACCCCTTAATTTGACCGATCCGACAGCGGATAATTTTACCCCGGAAGGGTGTCTTACTTATCACGATCTGACGAGATTTATTCATGAAAAGGCAGTGGAGACCATCATTGATCTCAATTTTTATCACGCCCATCACCGTGACAGCCAGGCCGGAAAACTGTTGTGGGATTTTCCACTGGATCTGATTTTGATCGATGTCGGAGGCGGTATTGAAGGCTCCCATGAACAAGGTATTCAACCGGAGCAGATACGTTCAATTCCCATGCAGGCTCTTCTCAAGGGAATGTCCTATCCGGGGATGTGGGACATGACCCCGGCAGGAGTGGATTTTTCCAGTTTTATGTCCAGCCTGACCAGAACCAGCTCGGTACGGTCCACCTCACCTGAGGATGTGGGCCGAAATCTGGCTGTGGTTTCGGCAGAATATACCAATATTAATTTTCGTCTTGGCTATCATTTTACGGTCATCGATGCCTTTGTCTCTGAAAACATACTGGATAATCATATCTATTTTCGCTTTTCCGGCGGAGTAACAGAGACAACAAGGCGTTCACGAAGAACCCGACTGCTGGCAAAAATTCTTTCCCATTATGATTTTCTTTGCGAGATGCATGGGGATATTGTGGTGGCAAGGTTGAAGCGTACGGACCAGGGCGAAATGATGCAACGCTTGTTTCTCTTAGGTCTTTTGGTCGGATTCACCCGTCAGCTGGATGTGAAAATGGTGAGCGAGGAAATCATTGATACGTTTTTTAACGAGATAAAAACCATCATGGAGAAAGAACATGGAAAATAAACAGACCAGTATCCTTATTCTGGATGATGAGCCCATTGTCAGTAGAAGGTTGACGCCGTCCCTTGAAAAAAAAGGATATGAAGTGGAGGCATTTACAACCAGTAAAGAGGCTTTGGAGTGTATTGAAGAACGCCAGTTTGATATTGTCATCACTGATTTGAAAATGGAAGGTGTGGATGGTATGCAGTTTCTTACCCGGGTTAAGGAAAAATATCCTGATACCGAGGTTATTGTCATTACCGGCTTTGCGACCATGGCAACGGCAAAGGAATCGTTTAACAAAGGAGTGTTTGATTTTTTGGCCAAGCCATTCAAGCTGGGAGAAATTGCAGAGGTCATTGCCAGGGCAGAGGCCAAGCGGAAGTAAAACCTTGAAGCCTGATTCTGTAAATGGAGAACAATGTGTTGTAAAAGGTGATTGTTATGTTGAAAACACTGTTATATGTCGAAGAGGATCTGGCCTCAAGCATTGCGTTGCGTTTTTGCGCGTATCTGCATAAGTTCATCGCCCTTTCCCTTTTTGTCGTCCACGTGGTTCAAGCAGATGCCAAGGATAAAGTTGGCTCGGGTCTAGTTCAGCGTGCCTGGGAGGATGGCGTGGGCTCAAGCGGGAAAAGGGTTGTTGATCGGATGTTGCGAACGGAAAATATTGACTGTCCACTTGCCGGTCGTCCTAAGATTATAGTAGGGAATCGCACTGAAGAGATCATGTATGAATTGCAGACTGGCGCATTTGACCTCTATATTGAGGGATATTTTAATACAGCTGATCCGGAACGCTTTTATCAGCTTCTCAGTTCCCCTCTCTATACCACAGCCCCTTGTCCTGTGCTGGTAGTAAAAAATTTATCTATAAGTAAAAAATGTGCTCTGCTCTGTGCAGATAGTGTTGATTCGAAACTGTTGATCAAAAAGAGTATGGATATCCTGGATGAATCAACTTTTGGTTTTGATATAATCTATTTTAAATTTAAAGAGAATGAACAGTTGGTCACTCTGAAACCGGAAGAAGGTGGCAAAAACCTTAGAGAGGCCAAAGAAATGCTCTCTGGTTTAGGGAAAGACGTTGAGCATGAGGTTGTGCTTTCAGGTACACCTGAACAGGTTGGTGATTATCTTAAGGATTACGGGCTGGTTATCTCGACTCTGCCGGGTAGGAAAAGCATGCGGATGGCAACTTTGGCAAACTCACTGGCCTCTGTATTACTGGTGCGCTAGTTTTTTCTGTTGGCACATGCATTTGTTACGGTTTGCGATAACAGCCGGAAGGAGAAGATATGAAAATTGTAGTTACACTGGATGCAAAGAATTACAGCCAGAAAATACTTAAAGATGTGGCCAGGCTTGCTGAAAACACTCTGGCTGATATCGTTTTTCTCGGAGTTCAAGAAGCTGGTCAACAGCCGTCAGCGAGCCTGGAAAAAGCCTTGTTAAAATATCAAAGGGATCTGTACAGCTATTTTACCCCGGATGATTCTCCTTATGCCGAATTAACAGAAAGTCAATGGCAGGAAAGTCAATCAGGGGAGTGGATAATGAGTTCCCGTGGGCTGAAAGAGTTCTCCCTGAGGATACGCACTGGCAGCGTGGCTGAGCAAACGATTGCTTTGGCCGAAGAGGTGCAAAGTGATCTGATCGTTCTTGGCTGCGGTCGTAAGTTCGGTTGCGAGTGGGATGGCGAGATGAATGTGCCGCTCCGCATTGCCAGAGCTGCATCATGTTCAGTACTGGTGATAAAGCAGGTTGGCAAGGTTTCACAGATTGTTTCTATCCTTGATCAGTCCGTTATCAGGCAGGATTCCCTTGAAATGGTGAACCAACTGGTAACCCTCAATGATGCCGGTTTAAAGATAGTGGGTGTCAGGGAGAAGCGGGGTAAGCACGATAAGATTGAAAAACAGATGGTCGATCTGCTTAAGTATTACAATGAACGACAGATTAATGCGTGGTTAAAGCTTCTGGAAAGTGATGACGTTAAGGAGTATGTCAGGACTTCGTCTAGGGAAGGCATAGTCGCCCTCTGGATGGGGGGTAAAGAATCACTTCTGAAAAAATTATTTTCCAGATCAATGGTGGATAAACTGCTCGAAGACACCAGATCATCATTAATGATCTTACGGTGACTTTTACATTCTTTGCGATATGTCAAAAAAAAATTCAAGAAAGTCGACGTAGACTCGGTGCGTTCACGCGTTGCAGCGGGCCGCCTGTGAAATATTCGGGTTAATTGCTGCAGTTGATGAAGTAAAGTTTTTGTCGTCTCTGATGTCCTTTCACGACTTTTCTCAGCAATACGATTTATCGTCGATCAACAAAAAACCCCCATTACCTCAACGAGGTAATGGGGGTTTTTATTAAAGACCGGCA
>RKSL01000054.1 GCA_008633435.1 Candidatus Desulfobulbus rimicarensis
GGGTGTTGCCCCGGAGAATTTCAACAGCTTTGGTTCCAGACGCGGTAATCATCAGGTTATGATGCGGGGAACCTTTGGTAATATTCGGATTCGTAATCTCATGGTGGAGCGCGAGGGAGGATTTACCCACTTGATGCCCGAAGGGACGATGACCTCAATTTTTGATGCCGCTATGGCGTACAAAGAGCGAAAGACTCCGCTTGTCATCCTGGCCGGTGAGGATTACGGCACCGGCAGCTCTCGCGACTGGGCTGCCAAGGGCACCCTGCTTCTTGGGGTAAAGGCGGTTTTTGCCAAATCATTTGAACGTATCCACCGAAGCAACCTTATTGGCATGGGGGTGCTGCCGCTCCAGTTTAAACCAGGCGAGGATGCCGGGTCCCTTGGTATAAACGGCAGTGAACAGCTTTCCATCCAGGGTTTGTCAGATCAACTTTCGCCCGGAGGGGAGGCCATGGTGACGGTGACCAGGGATGGTGAACCGGTCACTACCTTTAGCGTTTCTCTTCGTCTTGATAACGAAATGGAGGTGGAATACTATCGCCATGGCGGTATTCTCCATAAAGTCCTTCGCCGTATCCTTACCGGTTAAATACCACTTTTCCCTTATTTTGGAGTGACAAATGGCTATATGCTCCTTATAATAAAGAGATAGGAGACTGTTTTTGTCGGTGTATATAGCCGTGGTGACGGCCTCGGGTTCTGGTTGATTGAAGAAGTCTCCTTCAGATGAATGGAGGTAATTCATATGGTAAAAAAACGGAGCTGGGATGATATTCCCTCTCTAGGGTTGCAGCTGGAGAAAGATAATTTGCATCAAAACAAGGATAACCGAGCAGAAGTTCGTCTGCTTTCCGATGAACTGTTGGATCTGCTGATGCTGGAGACCAACATTATAGCGGTTCAGATCGCCGGTGTTCAAGGGAGACCCCTTAAAGGTCTGCTACTGGATATTAATCAAAAAGGGATGGGGGTACAGTTAACATCCCATGATCTCAAAAAAAATGATCCTGTTGTCCTTGGTACAATGCTGGGGCGGCGCGGATTTAAAACAAAGGCTGTTGTCCGCTGGACTCAGGGTGATAAGATAGGGGTTGAATATGTTGATCCCCGCAGAGATGATTATTTTTTCTTATCAGAGCTTTACGGGGCCAAGGTGTTAAACAGTATCTAAAGGCAACCTTGCAAAACAGGCTTTCGAAGTCTCGTCACTCGATTATCTTGCTTATCTCGGCCGCTCTTTGCGTCACAGGAAAACTCGGCCGCTCTTTGCGTCACAGGAAAATGAAAAATGCTCACATGTGCTAATGCTGCGCTTTTAATTTTTCTGTTCCTCGGAGTCTCCGGATGGTCGCTTATCTGACCTCGAACGAAAATCCTAATTTTTCAAGGGTATCCGAACAAAAGGGTGCCTGAAGACATTCTCAGAAACCGGGTGCAGGGATCACTGTTCCAAAGCCTGGTAGGTACGCATGAACTTTCGGTCGATGTAATCCTTGAGCAGAAACGGCAGGCGGCCGCCAAGGGTTAATGACCATTTTTGCAGCACGCCATACCCATCCCCCAAATTGTAGATAAGCAGGTATGTACCGCGCGGATAAAATTCTTTTAACGGTTTTTCCACAAGGGCTGCCATAACATTGTGCAACAGAACTGGGTTCTGGCGCACCGCATAGACACCCACCTTGTCCAGGGGGCAGGCGGCAAAATAGATGCAGTCACCGCCGCCGAATATACTCTTATGGGCAATGCTCTGCAGGTATTTGTTGACCCGCAGACCGCCATCAGGGCCGATCGGCAACCCTGATTCTATGAAGATATTTGATGGACGCACACCAATGGCTGCAAAAATCATATCAGCTGGTATGGTTTTGCCGGAGGTAAGTTTCAGGAGACCTTCTTCTATTTTTTTAACCCGACTGGATGTGAGGATGTTGACGCCGCGTCGTCGCAGAGATCGTTCAACCAGCAGACGTACCCTCCTGGGGGCATGGGGAAGGACGGCATGGCCGGCAATAATGGTAATGGCGACCTCTGCCAGCTGTTCACTGTTTGCCAGTTGATGAATGTTCCCGGCAAGTTCCATGGCCGATGGGCCGCCGCCGACAATGACCACCCTTAAGGGGTGGGCTTTTCCCCGGCAGAGTATTTGCTCCCTTGCCCGAGCCAGCCCTTCGATGGGCTTTACTGGATAAATATCGTTGCTGCGGCAATCGGAAAACAGGTTGTCCGGGACATAGGAACCTGCATTACAGGAAAGTACATCATAGTTGATCTTCCTGTTGTTCTGGCGGCAGATGACCTCTTTGTTGTGTGGATCAATCCGAATGACCCGATCAAGAACAAAGCTGCCGCCCTGCTTTTCCACCACTTTCTGAGTCTGGAAGCGGATGTCATCGATTCCGTAAGTGTTGCCCAGCATCCCGGCCCCCATGCCGGAGTAATAATGACAGGGCGAGGGCTGGATCACTGTGACCTCTGTTCCCCTGGCAACAAAGTTTTCAATATGAGCCAGCAGCATCATGTGGGCATGGCCGCCGCCGATCAGAACAAGCTGTTTCTTTGTCATTTGCACGAGATACGCTATAGAAAATACCGGTTAACTTGTGTGCAGCATACCCTCCTCACAGATAAAAGCAAATATTTGATCCAGGCCTGTGCCGGTCTTCATGTTGGCAAAGACAAAGGGTTTTTCGCCCCGCATTTTTCTGGTGTCTTTTTCCATAATTTCAAGGGATGCCCCGACCATGGGCGCAAGGTCGATCTTGTTGATGACCAGTAAATCCGACCGGGTGATGCCGGGGCCGCCCTTGCGGGGGATTTTATCACCGGCTGCCACATCTATGACATAGATGGCAAGATCTGCCAGTTCAGGGCTGAAGGTTGCGCTCAGGTTATCACCGCCGCTCTCTATAATGATGAGATCAAGATCAGGGAAACGGCTGCTGAATTCATCAACCGCAGCCAGATTCATGGAAGCGTCTTCCCGAATGGCGGTGTGCGGGCAGCCCCCGGTTTCAACGCCCATGATACGCTCGGCGTCAAGGGCGCGGCTGCGGGTGAGAAACTCGGCATCTTCCCGGGTGTAAATATCGTTGGTCACCACCGCAATCTGAAAATCATCACGCATGTGCAGGCAGAGCGCCTGGATAAGTGCGGTTTTTCCAGAGCCGACCGGCCCTCCGATACCCAGGCGCAGGGTCTTTTGAGTTGTTCTCATATCCTGTTTCCTTTCATGAAAATTTTTGTCACTGTTCCGTGGGATTCTTTTTCCGCGTTTCATAATGCAATGATAGAAATTCGACGCACGAAATCAGCAATGTGAAATCCAACGTTCGGGATACAATGACTGCATTGTGGATTTCATGCTTTTCATGGATTACCGGCATGTCTGCTGCTCTTTGCCTGTGCTGAAAACCATGCCGATCAGGAACGGTATAACCGGGTATACTGGGTCTCGTGCAATGAGCCGGCCAGAGCAAATGCAGGCGTGGATGCGCCGATTTCTTCGTCAGGCAGTTGCAATCCCAGGCGGACATTTTTGGCAATCATCGGGGCAAGCTCAACAAGGAGCTGCTGGCCATCACTCTGGCCCAGAGGGATGATCTTCATGGCTGTGAGTATCTGGTTTTCCAGCCAGCTCCAACAATAGCCGGTTGCCCCGTCATGCAGGTTGATGTTCCACGAAACCATGGCAAAGGCAAAACCTGCCAGTTGACTGGTGCCAAGATGGGGTAGAAACGGTGTTACTCGTTCCTGTTCAAGTCGCCTCAGCAGAGCAGCCATCGCTTTGCCCCGGGTTTGTTCTTCTTCACGCAGCTCAGTGGTTTCCCGACAGGCATGGAGCTGATCGATCCATTGTTGCAGTGTATCCGGCTGGTTGTTGCGTACCGCCATGTACATACGCGCCAGCAGGGGAATATCCACATAGCGCATGGACTGGTCAGCCAGGGATGTGAGCCAGTCAGCCAGTCCGACACAATCTGTCATCCAGCCTGCTTCCACTGCCCACTCAAGTCCCTGGGAATAACTGTACGCGCCGGTGGGAAGGTTGGGGCTACAGAGATGCAGCAGGCGGATGAGGCTTATCGGTTCAGTCATGGTGATGTCCGTGCCTACTCTGGTACGCGCCTGTTTCCGGTTCAAACGGAGCGTCGACCACCCGCACTTCATACCCAAGTGAGCCAATCATCTGGTCAAGCACATGGTCATGGGGATAGCAGACCTGTGATGCATTGATTTCTATGGCCACATGACGGTTGCCAAGATGATAGCAGAGACGGGCCAGTTGCAGGGGGTCTGAGCATTGCACAAATGAGAGTGTTTCGTTCTCGGCCTTAACCTGAGCCACAACGCCGTCTTCAGAGAGCAGCATATCGCCATGACGTAAAACAGTGCCACGGGTCAGCATTAGCCCGGCCTGATCACCGTTGTCCAGGATGACGCGTTGACGGCTTTTAACCCGTTTTTCCCAGGGCAGAGTGAGCGTCTGCGCTGCCTGCGGCATTGTATCATTTTCTGGAATTTTTTCAGTAAAACAGATCATCTATAAAGCAAAATAAAAGAGAAAAAGATAAAAAAAAAGCTAAAAAGCTACAAAGTTAAAACAAAAAATACCGCTGGGCCATGGGCAGGATAGCTGCCGGTTCACAGGTGAGCAGCTCGCCATCGGCCCGGACTTCGTACGTCTGGGAATCGACCTCGATGACAGGGAGGTAATCGTTGAGGATCATATCCCGCTTGCCGATATTGCGGCAGTTTTTTACTGCAGCCGTGGTCTTGTCGAGACCAAGTTGCTTTGCAATACCGGCATCCCGGGCGGCTTGAGAAACAAAACTCAGTGAGGTGGCTGTCCTGGCTTTGCCGAAACTGCCGAACATGGGGCGATAATGCACAGGCTGTGGCGAGGGGATGGAGGCATTGGCATCGCCCATGGTCGCGGAAACGATCATGCCGCCCTTGATGATCAGGCTGGGTTTGACCCCGAACATGGCCGGTTTCCAGAGGACAATATCCGCCAGCTTGCCCACCTCCACCGAACCGACTTCATGGCTGATGCCATGGGAAATGGCCGGGTTAATGGTGTACTTGGCAATATAGCGTTTGACCCGCAGGTTGTCGTGGCGGGCCGGGTCGCCTGACAGGCTGCCCCGCTGGGTTTTCATCTTGTGAGCGGTCTGCCAGGTGCGAATGATCACCTCGCCCACCCGACCCATGGCCTGGGAATCGGAAGCGATCATGGAAAATGCACCCAGGTCATGGAGAATATCTTCGGCTGCTATGGTTTCCCGCCTGATTCTTGACTCGGCAAAGGCGACATCCTCGGCTATTTTCGGATCCAGATGGTGACAGACCATGAGCATATCCAGATGCTCATCCACGGTATTGACGGTGTAGGGTCTTGTCGGATTGGTTGAGGAGGGCAGTACATTGTCCAGTCCGCAGGCCCGGATAATATCAGGGGCATGACCGCCGCCGGCACCCTCGGTATGATAGGTGTGAATGGTGCGGTCTTTAAAAGCAGCCATGGTCTGCTCGACAAAACCGGATTCATTGAGGGTATCGGTATGAATGGCCACCTGGACATCCATTTCCCCGGCCACGGCAAGGCAGTTATCAATGGCGGCAGGTGTTGTCCCCCAGTCTTCGTGCAGTTTCAGCCCCATGGCTCCTGCCCGTACCTGCTCCCGCAAGGGTTCGGGCAGGCTGGCATTACCCTTGACTAAGAAACCGAGATTCATGGGCAGACCATCTGCGGCCTGGAGCATGCGGTGCAGGTTCCAGATTCCTGGGGTACAGGTGGTGGCATTGGTGCCTGTTGCCGGGCCGGTTCCGCCGCCCAGCATGGTGGTTATGCCGCTGGTGAGCGCCTCTTCCACCTGCTGCGGGCAGATAAAATGGATATGGGCGTCAATGCCTCCGGCCGTGATGATGGAGCCTTCCCCGGCAATGGCCTCGGTGCCAGGGCCGATAATAATGTCGACGCCCGGCTGAATGTCAGGGTTTCCGGCCTTGCCGATGCCAGAAATACGGCCGTTTTTGATGCCGATATCGGCCTTGATGATCCCCCAATGATCAAGAATGAGGGCATTGGTGATAACCGCATCCACGCACTCGTCGCAGGGACGCTGGCTCTGACCCATGCCGTCGCGGATGACCTTGCCGCCGCCGAATTTTACCTCTTCTCCGTAAATGGTACGATCTTCCTCTACCTCAATCCATAATTCGGTATCGGCCAGCCGTATCCTGTCGCCGGTGGTCGGGCCGAACATCTCCGCATAGGCCTGTCTGCTTATTGTTGTCATTATTTACCCTCCAGAGAACCCATGACTGTGCCGGTAAAGCCGTAAACAATGCGGTCGCCTGCATAGGCAACCAGTTCTACTTGACGATTTTGACCAGGTTCAAAGCGCACTGCCGTGCCTGCGGCAATATTGAGCCTGAAGCCTCGGGTTTTCTCCCGATCAAAGACCAGAGAGCCATTGGTTTCAAAAAAATGGTAGTGGGAACCAACCTGGATGGGCCGATCTCCGCTATTGGCCACATCAATAGTCATGGTTTCTCTATCCTGGTTGATGGTGATCTCTCCCTCTCTTGTGATGATTTCTCCCGGTATCATGGTCTGTTCTCCTAAATAATGGGATTGTGGACAGTGACCAGCTTGGTGCCGTCGGCAAAGGTGGCTTCCACCTGCACTTCATCAATCATTTCGGCAACGCCCTCCATGACATCATCACAAGAGAGCAGGGTGCGGCCAAATTCCATGAGCTCGGCAACTGATCTGCCGTCGCGGGCACCCTCTAAAATGGCTGCGCTGATATAGGCGACAGCCTCAGGGTAGTTGAGCTTCAGCCCCCGCTCCCTGCGGCGTTCAGCAAGCAGACCGGCGGTAAAGAGCAGTAGTTTATCCTTTTCCCGTGGTGTCAAATCCATGACTGGTTCCTCTTGATGGTTAATAAATAGACCCGCTTTCTTCAGGTAGCCCAGATGCGCGGGGCACAGGCTGGCCTACCGGTAATCTTTGGGCGAATCAGTTGCCAGGCGGAAATAAAAAGTTCCCGGCAGGCAAAGGTGGAGTTGCCCAGATAACGCGCCACCAGCAACTCACCTGGCTGGGTAACTCCGAAGATGGCCCGGTCTTCCCGGCAGACGAGTCTGCGTAGAGCCGTAACATCTTCTTTGCTGCAGTTGGTGGCCAGAAAGGTGCCGCTCACCGGATAGCCGCGCAGTCCGCTGCCTGCCTGCAAATCTGCTGCTTCTGCTATTCGCAGCCTGTCCAGAAAAACAGGCTTGTTGTCTTGAAAAAGCGTAAATAATGTATCAGCCCGGCCGCTGTCAAATGTCTGGTTGTTGGTCGGTAACCCTAAACAAAGAATCTCCCAACCAATGAACCGGGCCGATGCATTGAGTTCAACCCGGGTGGAGATGGTCGCATCGGCTCCTGGAAACAGGATGTTTTCCTGGGGAAACCACTCGATCACGCTGTCTGCATAGCCCTTGAGATGTTGCTGCTGTGTTGCCTTTTTTCCATTGGAACGATAAAACTTTGCGGCACCAGGAGTGGTCAACAGAACCGCAGTATCCTGGCTGGCATAAATATTGATATCCAGCCGGTCACCGCCGACAACGCCGCCGGGCGGATGGAGGATGCAGGTATGACAGACATCTCCTTCCGGGTAGAGGGGACGCTGTACCCTGAGTGGCCCTTTGTGGCTGTTGCCGTGCAGGATGGTGCGGGAGTTTTTCAACCTGTATTCAAGGCGTAATCTTCCGCTCCATCCATCAGTATGGCTCTGGTCTTTTACAGGCGCTGTCATCAGACTGTCAGGTATTGTTTCACCAGTTCCTCATCCAGGTTGTCCATGGCGCCGGTGGCCACTGATCTGCCCCGGTCGAGAATGATAAAAGAATCGGCAACCATACGGGCAAAGGGCAGTTTCTGCTCGACCAGCAGTACGGTTATGCCCATGTCGGTCTTGAGCCGGTTGATGATTTCACCGATTTCGTGGACAATATTGGGCTGAATACCCTCGGTGGGTTCATCCAGGATGAGCAAACTCGGATCAAGTACCAATGCTCTGCCGATGGCCAGTTGCTGCTGCTGGCCGCCGGAGAGGTCACCGCCTCGCCTGGATAACATTTCGTGGAGTACCGGAAAGAGTTCAAACACAAGCTCAGGGATTTTTTTCTGCCGGGTTCTGCCGGTTGTCAGGCCGATTTCCAGGTTTTCCCGTACCGTCAGCAGGGAAAATATCTGACGTCCCTGGGGGACATAGCCGATCCCCAGTCCTGCTCGTCGCTCGGCAGGTAAGGCAGTAATTTCCTGTTCGTTGAGGAGTATTTTTCCGGAACGAACAGGCAGTAATCCCATGATGCAGTCAAGCAGGGTGGTCTTGCCCACGCCGTTTCGTCCCATCAGGCAGGTGCACTTGCCCCGGGCCGCTTGCAGATCAATATCCCAGAGGGTATGGCTCTCACCGAAAAACTGGTTGAGCTGCTCAACGCGCAGCATCTGTTCATTCTCCAAGGTACACCTCTATCACCTGCTGATTGTTTTGTATTTCATCCATGGTGCCCTCGGCCAGTACGCTGCCCTGGTGGAGGACGGTAACCTTCTTTGCAATGGAGCGGACAAAATCCATGTCATGCTCGACAACCACCACGCTATGCGTTCCGGCAAGTGAGGTGAGCAGCTCGGCAGTGCGATCCATCTCCTGATGGGTCATGCCGGCGGCCGGTTCATCCACCAGCAGGAGTCTTGGGTTCTGCATGAGTAGCATGCCGATCTCAAGCCATTGCTTCTGGCCGTGGGACAGCGACCCGGCAGCCAGTTTTGCCTGATCAGAAAGGCCGATAATCTGGAGCACTTCTTCAATGCGATCCCGTTGTTCGCCGCTTATGCGGGCTGTCAGGGTAGGCCATACCCGTTTATCGCCCACCATGGCCAGCTCAAGATTATCAATAACCAGATGGTGTTCAAAAATCGTGGGTTTCTGGAACTTGCGGCCGATACCGGCAGCGGCGATTTCCGGCTCATCCATGTCAAGCAGATTGATTTCCTGGCCAAACCAGGCCGAACCGCTGTCGGGACGGGTCTTGCCGGTGATAATATCCATCATGGTGGTTTTGCCCGCTCCGTTGGGGCCGATGATGCAGCGCAGTTCACCATCGTCTATATATAGATTGAGATCGTTTATGGCCTTGAATCCGTCAAAGCTGACATTGAGGTTTTCCAGGTAGAGGATAACCCCGTGGGTTAGATCCAGATCGGGTGGCACCACTGGTACCAGAAAGTCAAAAACCTGGTCGCGGCGCATGAATGCGCGCATTGAGTCGAGTACACGCATCAGGCGACCTCCTTTTTTCGCAGCAGGCCGGTTACGCCCCGGGGCAGAAACAGGGTAACCAGGACAAACAGAGCGCCAAGGGCAAAGAGCCAGGCATCAGGCATGGCCACGGTGAGATAGCTTTTGGCATAATTGACCAGAAGTGCTCCGGCAACTGCGCCATACAGGGTTGCCCGGCCGCCCACTGCAACCCAGACAACCATTTCAATGGAGGCCAGCGGAGAGAATTCGTTGGGGTTGATAATACCCACCTGGGGGACATAGAGGGCTCCGGCTATCCCAGCCAGGACGGCGGAAAAGGTAAAAATCCACAGCTTGACATTCTCTACCCGGTAACCGATGAAACGAACCCGGTCTTCCTGGTCGCGAATGGCCGTGCAAACCCTGCCAAGCCGTGAGCGGGTGATATAGAGACAACTCAGGTAGCCAAACATAAGGGCGACACCTGAGGCAATAAAGAGCCCTGCCCGGGTGGTGTCGGCCTGCAGGGAAAATCCTAAAATGTCCTTGAAGTCGGTCAGTCCGTTGTTGCCGCCAAATCCCATTTCATTTCGGTAAAATGCCAGCAGCAGGGCATAGGTCAGGGCCTGGGTCATGATGGAGAGATAGACTCCGGTCACTCGGGAACGAAAGGCAAACCAGCCAAAGACAAAGGCCAGTAATGCCGGTACCAGTATCACCATGAGCATGGCAAACCAGAACCATTGGAAACCGTGCCAGAACCAGGGAAGCTGCTGCCAGTTAAGAAAGACCATAAAATCAGGTAGCAGGGGGTTGCCGTATACACCACGGCTGCCGATCTGACGCATTAAATACATGCCCATGCCATAACCGCCAAGGGCAAAGAATGCCCCATGCCCCAGGCTGAGGATACCGAGATAGCCCCAGACGAGATCAACTCCAATGGCCAGTAGTCCGTAACAGAGATATTTGCCAAGCAGTGCCATGGTAAAAGTGGACACATGAAAGGGGTTGCTCTCTGGAACAAGGAGATTACAGACAGGAACAACTACGGTTGCCAGAGCAATGATAGTCAGGGTGATCATGCCGCCCCGGTCGGTTTTAAGTGCTTGAAAAAGAGTCATAGCTTATGCCCCGGCGCGTCCCTTTTGCGGGAAAAGACCCTGGGGACGTTTTTGAATAAAGAGAATGATGAAGACCAGAATCAATATTTTAGCCAGTACCGCTCCTGTCCAGGGTTCAAGAAATTTGTTGGCCACACCGAGGGTAAGGCCGCCCACCAGGGTGCCCCATAGATTGCCGACACCGCCGAAGACCACCACCATGAATGAATCAATAATATAGGACTGGCCGAGATTGGGGCCGACATTGGTCAACTGTGAAAGGGCCACTCCGGCAATACCGGCAATGCCGGAACCCAGGCCGAAGGTGAGTGCGTCCACCCGTGCAGCCTTGACCCCCATGGCTCTGGCCATGGAACGGTTTTGGGCAACAGCTCGCACCTGCAGACCGATTGAGCTTTTTTTCAGGGTGATATAGAGACCGGCAAAAACCAGCAGGGCAAAGATAAGAATCGTCATTCGGTTGGTGGTGAGAGACAACACCGGGTTGAGTTGGAGGGAGCCGCTCATCCAGGCCGGGGTGGAGACACTTCGGTTCAATGGTGAAAAGATGGTGCGAACCGATTGTTGCAGGATCAGGCTGATACCGAATGTGGCCAGCAGGGTTTCAAGCGGTCGCCCGTACAAAAAGCGGATAACAGTACGTTCAATCAGAATGCCGACCAGGGCTGAAACGATAAAGGCCGCAGGAATGGCAAGAAAAAGTGCCAGACCGATGGAGTTTGGCATGAACTGCTGGATAACATAGGTGGTGTAGGCCCCCAGCATGATCAGCTCACCGTGGGCCATGTTAATAACCCCGATAACCCCAAAGGTTATGGCCAGGCCAATGGCGGCCAGTACCAGTACCGACCCCAGGCTGAGGCCGAAAAAAATCTTTTCCAGCAGAGCGTAAAAGGCAATTTCAGATTCAATGGAAGAAAGTGTTGCCACAGCTTTGAGCCGAACGGTTTTGTCTTTTTCTGCTGCAATAAGGCTGGTTAATTCATTTTTGACTGCCGGGTTGAGGTTGCCCTGCAGGTTTTCAAGAGCCTGGAGGCGTCGCTCGCCTGAGTCTGTCCGCAGGCCGATAATTGCCCGTGCAGTAAGTAGAGCCTCTCGTACTTTGGTGTTTTTCTCGGTTTGCAAAAGCGTTTCCAGTGTTATTGCAGATGCAGGATCCAACGTCTTTATGAGCTTGTTAACGGCTGCAAGGCGTTGTTTGGGATCAGAGCTGTGCAGGTCGATCAGGGCAAGCTGTCCCCGAAGTTTTCCCCGAAGCCTGTTGTTGATGGTGATTTTTTTAATGGCTCTTTTTTTAACCGTGCCAAGTGCGTTGCCGCTGAGCACCCCGATGATATCGGCCTTTGCTCCTTTTCTGGCGGTATAGACCAGGGTGTTGTCCTTTTTCAGGCGGTAAATTTTTCCGGCGAGTAATGCCTCCAGTATCTCCTTGGCTTTTGGGTCGCTGCTGGTTGCAATCTGGGTAATGGCTGCTTCTTTTTCTTGGAAATTTCCGTGAACAAGCCGGGCTAATCCCTGCTGAAGCTGCTGTTCAGCGGCAGGCCCGCTGACCGCAATGGCCGGGGGTACGGATAACAGCAGAAACAATAAGGGCAGCCATGCTCTGGTGAGGTAAAATCGTATGGTCATGGATGTAGAGTTCCAGAATAATGATAAAAGGGCGTAAAAGCGCCCGCCTTCTATCGAACAACGGGAATCGAAGGCGGGCGCAGGATAAATTATTGTAATAGTTCACCACTATGGCACGATTTTTTGAATCGTGCAAAAAACTGGTACAAATTATTTCGCGGAACACTTGCCGATTTTGACATTGAAATTGCCGCAGGCAAGTGGGGTCCTCCAGTCAGAGAGCAGGTCTTTTGAGCCGGGAAGATAATCCGACCATGCGTCACCGGCCACCATGCCCGGCGTTTGCCAGACCACTTCAAACTGGCCGTCATCCTGAATCTCACCAATGAGAACCGGCTTGGTGATATGGTGGTTGGGCATCATGGCAGAGTACCCTCCGGAGAGGTTGGGGACAGTCACGCCGATGATGGCTTCCTGAACAGCCGCAGCATCAGTGGTACCGGCTTTTTCCACGGCCTTTATCCACATGTTGAACCCGATGAAATGGGCTTCCATGGGGTCATTGGTGACCCGCTTATCGTTTTTGATAAACGTGTGCCAGGCTTCAATAAAGTTATCGTTGGTCTCAGACTCCACACTCATGAAGTAGTTCCAGGCGGCGAGGTGCCCGACCAGCGGCTTGGTGTCGATACCTGAGAGTTCTTCTTCGCCCACGGAAAAGGCAACAACCGGGATGGTGTCGGCAGTAATACCCTGGTTGCCAAGTTCTTTGTAGAAGGGGACATTGGCATCCCCGTTAATGGTGGAGACCACAGCGGTTTTCTTACCGGCATTGCCGAATTTTTTGATTTCGGCAACAATGGACTGCCAGTCGGAATGGCCGAACGGGGTGTAGTTGATCATGATATCCTTATCAGCCACCCCTTTGGCTTTTAGATAGGCTGCCAGAATTTTGTTGGTGGTTCGGGGGTAAACATAGTCGGTTCCGGCCAGTACCCAACGCTTGACACCCATATCTTTCATCAGATAATCAACAGCTGGAATGGCCTGCTGGTTGGGCGCAGCACCGGTGTAAAAGACATTTCTTGATGACTCTTCGCCTTCATACTGCACAGGATAAAAGAGCAGGCTGTTGAGTTCTTCAAAAACAGGTAATACCGATTTACGGGATACAGATGTCCAGCAACCGAAAACAGCGGCAACCTTATCTTTGGTGATGAGCTCGCGTGCTTTTTCTGCAAAAAGCGGCCAGTCCGATGCAGGGTCAACAACCACGGCTTCCAGCTTTTTGCCGAGCAGCCCCCCTTTTTTATTCTGTTCATCAATGAGCATCAGCATGGTGTCTTTTAAAGTGGTTTCACTGATGGCCATGGTGCCGGACAGCGAGTGCAGTACCCCTACCTTGATGGTGTCGGCAGCGACTGCCTGACCGGAGAGCAGCGTGGTCATCCCCACGGCAACTGTTAATGCAAAGCTGAGTAGTCTTGTCTTCATATTCACTCCTTGTGTTTGTGTGCCGATACTCCGGCTGGTGCATGTTCTTGTCAAAACAAATACATAGCATGACTCATGCCAAGGTAAGGGGAATACGTGACTGTTCGTCTATTGTGTTGAAGTTACGGTTGAAAAAATATTTACCTTATCAAAGGGGGAAATTCCAAGGCGCAGTTTCCATACAAATGTGTTTGTTTCTGGCAAATGTTTACAAAAATGTATCGTCTCTGGTGTGTTGATCGGTTTTGACTTGCACTTGGCATGATTTCTGAAAGGATTGTTTGAAAAGGACTGTTTTTTCACAGAAAAGGGGGAGGAATGAAAAGGATCGCTCTTATTGATACAACGTTACGTGAAGGGGAACAAACACCCGGGGTACGATTTTCCCAAAGAGATCGATTGATAATCATTCAGTATCTCCATGCCGTCGGAGTCGATGAAATAGAATTGGGAATCTCAGCAAGAACCAATACCCATCTACCGGATTTGCTGGCGGATAGCCGAAGCCTTGTTGATGCACGGTGCTGCCTTGCTCTATGGTGCAGGTGCAGAGAAGATGATATTCTCTTTGCCGCTGAGTGCCGTCCAGATGTACTGTCTCTTTCCATACCTGCATCAGATTTGCATATACACGAAAGGTTAGGAAAGTCACGTGATTGGATTATCCGCAGACTGGAACATGCGATCACTCTGGCACGCAAATTGAAAATTCCACAGGTTGCAGTGGGGTTTGAAGATGCCACCAGAGCTGATCCCCTTTTTCTGGTTCGGCTTGTGCAACTTGCTGAGAATTATGGTGCGTTTCGGGTGCGCCTCGCTGATACAGTTGGCATTTGCGCCCCGGCTGACCTGGCAGAACTGGTGAGAACTGTCCGAACGGGGAGAACGATAGACATTGGGGTGCATTGTCATAATGATTTTGGCATGGCCTCAGCAAATGGTATTGCAGCACTTGATGCGGGAGCCCGCTGGCTGGACGCAACCGTGCTTGGTCTTGGTGAACGGGCTGGGAATTCCCGACTGGAAGAGGTCGTGGGATTTCTCAGCCTGTCCAGAGGATGTAGCAGATACCATCCCGCCCAGTTGGCTCGTCTTTGTTCCTTTGTGGCCGGGGTAGCTGGTCTGGATATTGGGGAGAGTCACCCGGTAGTTGGCCGCAATATTTTCACCTGTGAAACCGGCTTGCATCAACACGGGTTACTGGTAAATCCGGAGACTTATGAGCCTTACAATCCAACTCTTGTCGGCAGGAAACGTTGCCTGCGTTTTGGTGGAAAAAGCGGTAGGCGTGCTCTGTCCCTGCAACTTCGTCGGCTGGGTATTCACCTGACCAATACCCAGCAGCACGCCCTGTCTCAGGTCATCCGCAAACTCAACCATCCGCTTACTGAGGAGGAGTTTGTGTCTCTTGCAACGGCTCTCTCTTCGTGAGTCTCGGGGCCATTCTTTCTCTGCTGTCTGGAGATTTTCAGTGTGACAAAAATGTAACCATCCTACCTTATTGTCAAATAGTGCACAAAATAGCATGAGCGTTTCCCGATCATGAATCGTCACGCATACCTCTGCTGATTCTATAACTACCTGAATATAAAGCCATTAACTAGACTTTTTTCGTTTGGCACATCCTTTGCGATAGGCAGACTATAGCGTGTGTTTAGGTGTATTCATATATTTTCAGACAGGAGGTGTGGATCATGAGTGCGGAAAAGAAAATGCGAAAGGTGGCCATTTACGGAAAAGGTGGTATCGGCAAGTCTACAACTACCCAGAATACTGTTGCCGGACTTGTTGAGTTTGGCAGGAAGGTGATGGTTGTTGGTTGCGACCCTAAGGCAGATTCCACCCGGTTGCTGCTTGGCGGTCTGGCACAGAAATCCGTTCTTGATACTCTGCGTGAGGAAGGGGAAGATGTGGAGCTGGAGGATATCCGCAAACTCGGTTATGGCGGTACCTGGTGTGTCGAATCGGGTGGCCCGGAACCCGGAGTCGGCTGTGCGGGCAGGGGCATCATAACCTCAATCAATATGCTG
>RKSL01000055.1 GCA_008633435.1 Candidatus Desulfobulbus rimicarensis
GTAAAAATAGAGTGTAATGTAGGATGTGACGAATGGCAAGCAGGAGATGCAAGACAGGGTATTACCTCCGATGATCAGTGGCCATTTCCAGAGTATGAAAGTTGATTACTCTACATTTAAGCATCAGGATCAGTGATTCCATGAGCAGTGAACAAAGAGCAGGATGCCTTGAAGCCAGGGAAATTACCCGGTGATGTTGTTGCTGTTTTTTCACCATTTCCAGGATGCGCGAGTCACTGCTGGCAGGGTCAATAATTTTATCAGCCACTGTTTCTCCTGAAACAATGGCCGGGTACATGCCCTCACCGGTCAGACCTGAGGCAAGACCGGCCGCATCGCCGACAAGCCAGGTTCTGTCAAAGGCATAACCCCGGTAATCATAATTGATCATAGCGGCCTGGCATTTATGGGCTTCAAGAGTAAACCCCTGTTTTGCAGCCCAGTTAATCAGTGATTTTTTCAACATTTTTCCACTCATATTTCCTCTTGGGCCATAAGCGCCAATGGAGACACTGTCTTTATGGGGGAATATCCAACCATAGCCGTAACCAAATGCTCTGGTATTGAGGTGCCATTCCATCTTTTCTATCTGACCGGGAATTTGATAATTAATTCCTGGGCCAATATGCACAGTGGGTATGTTCAGGCTGCGACGAACCACCGAATGAGCACCATCTGCACCAATGAGATGAGAGCAGTTGAGGATGTGGGTCTTGCCGGTTGATGTCTGCACAGTAACAGTGTGGCCAGATACATTTTTCACCAAAACGTCTGTGAACAGTTGTGCCCCGGCTTCTGTTGCCTGGCTTGCCATCCATTGTCCCAGTGTTTTGCGATTTATGGTCGCGATAATCGGGTCAGGGGCAGAGACGCAGGTTTGTTGAAAACGGGAATAAATATGCTGATCGCAAAAACTTCGTTCAATAAGATGCTCGGGAACAATTTTTATCAGGCCATCCCAGGTTATTCCACCGGCACATACCTTTGGCCCGGGCTGTTTCTTTCGTTCAAGAATGACAACGTCCCGGCCCAGTCGGGCGAGTTTGAGGGCGCAGGCCAGCCCTCCGGGGCCAGCACCAATAATGAGAATTTCGCTAAATTCAGGAAGCTTCACAGTGGGAGATAAAAAAATAAAAAAATAAAAAATTAATCGTGTGAATCTGGTTCAAAAAACAACCACATAGTTTCAGGGAACTGCTGCTTAAAGGCAGATTCGCAGCTGTTGATATCGATAATCAGTTGAGTGGCAGAATCTTTTTCCTGCATTCGCGCCTTGACCGCAACCATAACATCATTGCCCATCTGCATGGTCAACAGACTGAAGATCGTTTCGATTTCATCCCGATTATTGAGAAACTCGTGCATTTTCTTTTTTACAAAAGGTTCAACGCCCTGACCAATGAGCAGGTCTTTTACCTTTACACCGACAATACAGGCGACAATAATAAGTAATACACCAATACCGATAGAGCCAAAAGCGTCCCACATGGGATTCCCTGTTATCCAGGTAATACTCACCGCAACAAGGGCAAAGCTCAACCCGATAAGTGCCGCTGTATCTTCACCCAGGACAACAACAAGATCGCTTTGCCTGGTCTCTTTGAGCCAGCGCAGAATGTGGCGATTTCCTCGAACCTTGTTGATCTCACGCAAACAGCCCCAGAGTGAAACGCTTTCGGCAAGAATTGAAAAGATCAATACACCAACAGCAATAAATAAGGAGTTTATCGGCTCTGGATGATGCAGCTTATGTATTCCCTCATAAATGGAATACAGGCCGCCCATGGAAAAGAGAATCAGGGCAACAATAAACGACCAGAAATATATTGCCTTGCCAAAACCCAGTGGATAATCAGCAGAGGGCGGATGACTGGCTTTGCGCAAACCAATGATCAGCAGGAGCTGATTGCCGCAGTCAGCAAAGGAGTGGACAGCCTCTGCCATCATGGCTCCTGACTGGGTAAAAATTGCCGCACTGAGTTTGGCTACAGCAATGGCCAGGTTTGCACCAAGGGCAAAAAAAATTGATTTAAGGGAATCTGCTCCATGTGACATTGTTGTATTCCATATATTGGTATTATGCCGACACTACATTTTAAGAACGTGTCGACAGATGGCAGAAAGAGAACCTATGAATCAGTTTATGATTGTCGAAAGCTTTGACAGTTATTACCAATAGGATAAATTTCCTGCAACGTATTCGCTCAAGTTCGCCTCTGGTAAAGAAATTGCGCAGTTTTTGCATTTATCCGAAAGTCGAAGCATTTACAAACATGCCACGCCGCAGCGACCAACTTTCATAGCTTTTTGTGGCTGGCGTTTATGGTTCAGCCAAGCTGGTTTATCTGAACATAATATCTACTCTAGAGACAGATGAAATCCCCAAAAACCAAATATTTAACAGAGTACACTCCGTATCCTTTTACAGTGTCGACCATTCATCTTCAGGTCGAACTGCATCCCACGCAAACTCGGGTAGTTTCCCGGTTGCATGTTCAACGCAATCCCCAGGCTCACCCCCCTGATGCCCCCCTTGAGCTCAATGGTGAGCATCTGAAATTAGTTGAGGTTAAGCTTAACAACCATCTCCTTGCAGAGTCCGGGTATACGTATAACGACAAGCTGCTGACCATCCCCGAGGTTCCAGATACATTTGAAATTACTATAGAAACCATAGTATCACCGGAAACCAACACTGCACTTGAGGGGTTGTATCGTTCATCGGGTAACTATTGCACCCAATGCGAGGCTGAAGGCTTTCGCCGTATAACCTGCTATCCAGATCGTCCCGATGTTATGGCTGTTTTTACGACCACTATTATTGCCGATGCGTCTGCTTGTCCGGTACTGCTCTCCAACGGTAATCTGGTGGATAAGGGGGTTCTGGACGACGGGCGTCATTTTAGAACCTGGCACGATCCTTTTCCCAAACCAAGTTATCTTTTTGCTCTTGTTGCCGGAGATCTTGTCTGTATTAAAGATAGCTTTACGACCATGTCTGGACGGGAAGTTGCCCTCCATATTTTTGTTGAAGAGCGTAACAGAAACAAATGTGACCATGCCATGCAATCCCTTAAAAAAGCCATGCTCTGGGATGAACAACGTTTTGGCAGGGAATATGATCTTGATGTCTATATGATCGTCGCTGTTGATGATTTTAACATGGGGGCCATGGAGAACAAAGGACTCAATGTCTTTAATTCAAAATATGTACTTGCAGAACCAGCAACAGCAACAGATATGGATTACGAGGGAATTGAAGGGGTTATAGCGCATGAATACTTTCATAATTGGACTGGAAATCGCATCACCTGTCGGGACTGGTTTCAGCTCAGTCTTAAAGAGGGATTGACTGTTTTCCGGGATCAGGAATTTTCAGCAGACATGGGTTCCAGAGCAGTCAAGCGTATCAACGATGCGAATGTGATGCGCAGTTTCCAGTTCAGGGAAGATTCCGGGCCAATGGCGCATCCGGTACGGCCGGAATCATTTGTGGAAATCAACAATTTTTATACTTTAACAGTGTATAATAAAGGGGCTGAAGTTATCAGGATGATGCACACCCTGCTCGGCGAAAAAGGATTTCGCCAGGGTATGGATCTCTATTTTGAACGACATGACGGCCAGGCCGTAACCTGTGAAGATTTTGTTGCGGCCATGGAAGATGCCACTGGAGCTGATTTGTCGCAATTCAGCCTCTGGTACAGTCAGGCAGGCACACCTGAGCTGACAGCCACTTGTACTTATGCGCCTCGGCAACAAACGCTTTGTCTCCACCTGCAGCAAACCTGTCCGCCAACTCCTGGACAGACCGAGAAAAAACCGTTCTATTTTCCAGTTGCCTTTGGCCTTTTGGATAACCATGGGCATGAAATATATGTGGACGATAAAAACTATAATAAATCAGTTAGAAACATCATTATTGTTAATGAAGAATCTCAGGAATTTATTATTAAGAATATCAGGGAAAAACCTGTTGTTTCATTGCTGAGAAATTTTTCAGCTCCGGTAAAACTTCAATCCAACCTGTCTGATCAAAATCTGGCATTCCTCATGGCCCATGATACAGATCCGTTTACCCGCTGGGATGCCGGCCAACAGTTGGGGCTTACAACGATCTTACAAGGGATTACCAGGTTCCAACATAAAAAAAATATCCTTGTTCCTCCGCTTTTTAGCACGGCTTTTGGTCAACTGCTTGCTGATCGCCAAACAGATCCAGCGTTTATTGCTGTTGCAGTACTCTTGCCTTCTGAAACCTGGATTGGGCAGCAAATGCAGGTCATTGACCCGGAGGCCGTGTATTACACCCGGAGTTTTTTTGCTCATCAACTGGCCAGGGAACATAAGGATATCCTGACCCAAAGGTATGCAGAGCTTTCCTCAGAAAAACCTTATTGTTATTCTACTTCAGAAGCTGCGAAAAGATCATTACGTAATCGCAGCCTTGCTTATCTCCTCACTCCCGAGCCGGGTAAAGAACTTGAAGAGCATGCATGCCAGCCAGGAATAACTCAGTATATACAGGCAGATAACATGACCGATGTTTTTGCAGCACTGGCAGCTGTGGTGAATGCCAACTTGAAAGCAGGTGCGGGGTTGCTAGACGATTTTTACCAACAATGGAGTCATGACCCTCTTGTTGTTGATAAATGGCTCACCCTGCAGGCTACTTGCACCCTCCCAGGCACCCTGCAACGGGTAAAAAAGCTGCTGAATCATTCTGCATTCAGTATCAAAAACCCCAATAAAGTTCGCTCGTTAATTGGTGCATTTTGCAGTAATCAACACCAGTTTCACGCTTTGGATGGTTCGGGGTATACATTTTTAACCAACCAGATACTTACCCTTGATAGCATTAATCCGCAAATCGCCTCAAGGCTGGTCACACCTCTCACCATGTGGAAACGTTATGACCCGGCTCGAAGCCAGCTCATGCGGGATTGCCTTGAACAGATTGCCAGCTCTGAAAAACTGTCTGGTGATGTGGCAGAGATTGTACAAAAAAGTTTACTGTAACTGTTATCAAGTTATAATTATTATCATGTGTGCGCACTCAGGGAGTGATTTCTGGTGCGTTTTTTTAAGAACAGGAGGATGTCATGGACCATGATTATGATCCAGAATTAAAATATTGCCCAAATTGCTCAGATGAATACCGATCAGAAATACTCAGCTGTGCAAGCTGTGATGTTGAACTGCTTACAGGCAGACAAATGATAGAACTCACCTCTCAACAGCAAAAGAAAAGAGCAACACGCTCCATGGAATTGTCACCCGATGATGAAATGGTCAGTATCAGAAAAGGGGCGGTCATGCAGATGAAAGAATTGCAGATCATGTTGGAGCGCGAAGGCATCCCGTCTCTTGCAGTTAAAGACACCAATGGGTGCGGCCAGGGCTGCTGCGGCACAGAACTGATTGTGAAGGTGAGAATGGATGATGTGCAGGACGTGTTTGAAATTCTTGAAAAGGAACATGTTCGCTCAACAGCACTTGAAGATCATGACACTACCCATGCTGATGCAGTTTTTAATACCGCAGCAGAAAGTGCCACATGTCCGGCCTGTGGTTGTGTTTTTCCCACAACCCAGCCCACCTGTCCGGATTGCGGGCTATGTTTTGCGTAAATGTTGTTTGTTAACCAGGTAATATCCCGATCAATCCTGTACAGCTTATTATTATGGTCAGACATGCCTCGGTTAGACAATATGTAACCGTTCACCGGGGCGCTATGAAATTGGCATTACCTCCAAATTGTAAACGTTCCCCAGTGCCCCATATTCGTTCAAGCAGGCCGACGAGTCTATACCCCGCTATGCGAGGAGGCCTGATCGGACGAAGATGGGGTACTGGGGAATGTTTACGAAAATATGTACTTATCCTGTTAACGTTTGCAGCTTTGAGTCCGGGATGTGTAGACAAGTCTGCTCTTCTGGCAAAGCCCCCAGACCAACTCGTGAGCCAAGTACAAACATTATTACCTGCTGCTGAAAAATTTGTGGTCAGAAACCAGGAAAAGGCTTTGCGGCTGGGACATCCTCTTACGAGCAAATATTTACGAATTGCCAAAGAGTTGGGGATTGATAAAGCAGACAAAATCAGGATTTACACAGTACATGATCTTCCAGCTCCCCAGGATCAAAAACTGGCTGATGCTGCCAGAGCATTAGGATATAACTCCCCTGATATTGTTGCCTATACCTATGGTTACGGGATTTGGATAAAAGATGGGAACCAAGACAATAACGGAGTGTTAATACATGAGTTGATTCATGTACGTCAGGCCGAGAGAATGGGCTTGAAAGAACAGATACGTCAATACTTGACCCAGTTGTTTATTTTTGGTTACCGGCAAGCTCCACTTGAAGTGGAAGCTTATGATGGAACCACACAATACTTAAGAAGTGCATCCCCCTGACGAACCGGCAGGCTACTACATGCAACATATTGATATAAAATATAAATTTAGTATTAGTCTATTTTTAAAATCCCTTAGGAGATATAGTTACCCTTTACTCGCATTTTTATTGGTCTGACTTGAGTACAGAAAGAAATGCCTTTTGCGGAATATCCACGTTACCCACAGTTTTCATCCGTTTTTTTCCGGCTTTCTGTTTTTCAAGGAGCTTTCGTTTTCTTGAGATATCACCACCATAGCATTTTGCTGTAACATCTTTACGCAGAGCCGAAATATTCGACCTGGCAATGATGTTTCCACCAATGGCTGCCTGAATGGCAATTTTAAACATCTGACGAGGAATTTCTTCCTTCAGGCTTTCACAGGCTTTCAGCCCCCGTTCACGGGCTCTTTGCCTGTGGCTAAGCTGAGACAGGGCATCAACCTGTTCTCCATTGACAAGAATATCAAGTTTTACCAGGTCACTGGTACGATAATCAGTGAGTTCGTAATCAAAAGATCCATACCCCTGAGTCACAGATTTGAGTTTATCGTAAAAATCATAAATCACTTCAGCCAGGGGAAGTTCGCAGGTAAATTCAATGCGTCCGGGCATGGGGTAGTGGTAGTTGGTATTTTCTCCTCGGCGGTCCATACATAAAGACATGACAACCCCCATGTAACGCTCAGGGATAAGGATTGTCGCTTTAATAAAGGGTTCTTCAATATGTTCTATTGAGCCGGGGTCTGGGAAATACGAAGGGTTATCCACTTCCAGCTCTGTACCATCCTGGAGGTAGACCATGTATTTGACCGATGGTACAGTAAGAATAAGAGATATATCAAACTCGCGTTCCAGCCGTTCCTGAACAACTTCCAGGTGCAGCAAGCCTAAGAATCCGCATCGAAAACCAAAGCCAAGGGCTGCTGAAGAATCTTTTTGAAAGATGAGAGCAGCATCATTGAGTTTAAGCTTTTCCAGTGCTGTAGCAAGCTCTTCGTAATCATCTGAGGAAATCGGATACAGTGAAGAAAATACCACCTGCTGAATCTCTTTAAAACCTTCAAGAGGGGCGGGGCAGGGGGCATCCACATGGGTGATGGTATCACCGGGTTTGGTATCTGAAACCGTCTTGACGCCGGCAATAATATAGCCGACCTGACCGGCACTTAAGCTCTTTTCTTTTTCTTTTTTCAGACGAAATAAGCCCACTTCTTCAACCCTGTATTCAGAATTGTTGTGCATGAAAATAATCTGCTCACCGGGCTTAATGGTGCCGTTTATAATACGAACAGAGATGACTGTACCACGGTAAGGATCATAATTGGCATCAAAAATCAATGCTTCCAGAGGAAGATCAGGATCACCTTCAGGAGGAGGCAGGTATTTGACAATAGCCTCAAGTATTTCCCGAACACCTTCACCGGTTTTGGCAGAACACCTTTGGATACTCTCACTATCCATACCAAGATCTTCTTCTATCTCATGAGCGACTTTATCAGGATCAGCAGCAGGCAAGTCAATCTTATTGATTACCGGTATAACTTCAAGATCGTTATCCATGGCCAGGTAAAGATTTGCCAGGGTCTGAGCCTCAATTCCCTGAGCTGCGTCAATGAGCAGAACAGCACCTTCACAGGAGGCCAAGGCTCGGGAAACTTCGTAACTAAAATCAACATGGCCGGGAGTGTCGACAAGATTCAAATGATAGATGGTGCCGTCTTCTGCACAATATGGCAGACAGATTGTCTGGCTTTTGATTGTAATACCTCGCTCTCGTTCGATATCCATATTATCGAGCAACTGATCCTTGAATTCGCGGTCTGTGACCAGGTCGCACAGTTGAATCATTCGATCAGAGAGGGTGGATTTACCGTGATCAATATGAGCGATCACGCTGAAGTTTCTAATGTTTTTCATAAACAGCCAGGTTTTTTATGATTTTTGTCATGAAAACAATAAGTTGCCATATGCAACCATGTTAAGTCTCAAAACTCTAATGAATAATTGTTGCCAAGAAATAGCATAAACTCTTTTAAATTTAAACTCTTTCGATGTCTTCCTGCACTCTCTTTTGCTCAATTCAGCCATCCTGGATGGTTCTGTTGTATATATTGAAGTGAAATTTTTCTTTGAATCGAGTAGAGTATTATATTTGGATTAAATTTTAACAGGTGCATTGAACACACTGGTATCCTCGTTTATGAGTAAGAAAAATACACCGGACAAAACCGAGCAACAAGAACATTTCCACCCACTTGTTGCCGTTTCTTCCGATGAAAACCTACCTGCAGTAAGTAATCCGGCCCTGCATCGTTATCTTCAGGAAATCAGCCAGTATCAGTTGCTGAGCCGGGAAGAAACCGAAGAGCTTGCTACGCGCTTTCAGGAAACCGGTGACCCGGACGCAGCATATATGCTGGTGTCAGCTAATCTGCGCCTTGTTGTTAAGGTGGCCATGGATTTCCAGAAATACTGGATGCAGAATTTTATGGATCTTATCCAGGAGGGCAATGTTGGTCTGGTTCAGGCGACCAAAAAATTTGATCCCTATCGCGGGGTTAAGTTTTCGTATTATGCAGCGTACTGGATTCGAGCATATATTCTGAAATTCATCATGGATAACTGGCGTCTTGTTAAAATCGGGACAACCCAGGCGCAACGAAAGCTGTTTTTCAGTTTGAATAAAGAAAAGAAACTTCTTGAAGCACAAGGCTTTAAACCCGATGTCAAACTGCTTGCAGAACGGCTTAAAGTCAAAGAGAGTGAAGTTATTGAAATGGGTCAGCGCATGGATAACTGGGATGTTTCCCTTGAAGCCCCGGTGCGTAATGATTCTGAAGATGAACAAAAGAGTTT
>RKSL01000246.1 GCA_008633435.1 Candidatus Desulfobulbus rimicarensis
GTTCGAAATATCGTAGACAAATCCTTTACGGCCAACGCCATTTACTGAAAGACTGGCATGGTGGGCATTGCGCCCGCAGGTACTGTCATGGTTGGTGTAATTGGGGGAACCAAAGGCATGACAGAACGTTTTGTACATGGACTGCCAAGGGCCACCCCGTGAAGAAACAACAACTGATTCGGGGCCATAATCCGCTTTAATCAGGTTCAATCGATCGGCAATGTAGTCATAGACTTCATCCCAGGTCGCTTTTTTCCAGCGGCCTGCACCACGACCTCCTTCGCGGATGAGCGGTTGCTGAGGGCGTTCGTCATCCTTGACAAGCGCGGGGCCGGCAGAGCCTTTGGCACATAATGCGCCCTGAAGCAGATGTGGATTGCCTTCAATCCACGTCACTTCATTGTCCTCTGTTTCCACCCGGATGGGACAGCGGACAGTGCACATACCACACATGCTGTACACAGATTTTTTCATTTTCTCCTCCCAAGAAAGTGATATGAAACGGCCTTATCCATAAGAGATCTTAAAAATCGCTGAGCAGGCCAGACAGGCACAAAAAAACCTGCTGCTTCGGGCTTGAGGCTCAGCTTCACCATGGGGCTGGTACTTGTAAAAACCATCAGGAAAAAGCCTTCCAAGGAAACATAAATGATAATGTTACCACAACCAGATCCACATTCTCCCTATGCTATCCCCACGATATCATAGAAAGAAGAATAAACAGTACATAAGCTCATTGTTCTTGTTGTTGCCAACAGAGCAAGGCTTTGATACCGCCTAATGAGTGAACCATCATTCATATTTATCTTTTATACCAAGTATCGCTGATAGGAAGAAGCCTCTTTACAGGAAAAACTCACCTTATGACATCAGTAAAAACATGGTAGTGAAAACCTGAACAGAGTATACTAAATATTCATTCGTATTTTTTTAGCTTGTGTCTGTCCAAAAATGGGATTTTTTGTTCGAGCTCCGGTAAGCGACCGACGGGAGACTCTGAGGAATGCGAAAAAAATAAGCGCAGGCATAGAAGTGATATCGGAGTCTACGCTTGCCTCCGAGCATTATTTTTTGAGCATGACGCAAAGACAAAGATCGGACAAAAAGGCCATTTGGGGACAGGCACTAGCTTCATCAGGAGTTGAACAGTGCAGGACACCATTTTTTTCCCAGGAATATAATGAATAAACAACGTATTCGACAGACACTGTTTTGCCTTTTCCTCTCTGTCTGGGTGCTGTTTTCCACTCTTCCAGTATCAGCAGCAACAAGCTGTACCGACCTCGTGACCAACAATTGCCTTTCCTGTCATCTGGAGACCAGAATATGCCAGAAAATTACGCAGCAGAAAAGTAAACGGCAATGGAAGCGAACTGTTAAGAACATGATCCGCTACGGGGCAGAAATATCCGACGCTGATGCCAGTCACCTCTTTACATGTCTCAGCAGTAAAGGGATGCCCATCAACGAGATCTGTACTCCCAAGTGATTGTATACACCCTCTTTTATCAAGAATACACCGTTAATCCATCTCTATGAATATGAAAAAAATACTGTTTCTTTGTTGTATCTGTGGCCTGGTTGCTCAGCAGGCGTGGGCAGGTCGTGCTGTTATCCAACGAATCGCCACAGAGCCCTATGCCTCTGCGCTGGTTATCAACGCTGAAACCGGAGAGACTTTATTTGCCGACCATGCAGATAAACAGGTGTATCCGGCAAGTGTACTCAAGCTCATGGTATTGTTGACAATTTTCGACCAGGTAGACCAGGGGCTGGTTCATTTTGAAGACATGGTACAGGTAACTGAAGAAGCTTACAAAATGGGTGGATCGCAAGTGTATCTTGATCCAAGTGAGCAGTTTAGCATTGACGAATTACTCTATGCCCTGATGATTCAGTCAGCTAACGATGCTGCAGTTGCCCTGGCAACCCATGTTGCCGGATCTAAAGAAGCCTTTGTCGCTTTGATGAACCAGAAAGCCCGGGAACTGGGCATGAAAAACACCCGTTTTTATTCAGTCCATGGACTGCCCCCCTCATCAGGCCAGCATGTGGACGTCACCACTGCCCGTGATTTTTCCCTGCTCTGCCAAGAACTTACAAGACATCCTGAAGTCTATAAATATACGGCAACAAAGGTCAGAGATTTCCGACAAGGCAAATTTATCATGCGTAACCACAACCATCTACTTGGTACCCTGCCGGGATGCGACGGCTTTAAGACAGGTTTTTTTGCTGCTGCAGGCTTTTCCATTGCCGCAACAGCAAAAAGAAACGGAGTTCGCCTTATTGCTCTTGTCATGGGCAGTCAGAACAGAAAGGTTCGCGATGCAAAAACCATTGAATTAATCAATGCCGGATTCCTGAAAGCCTCTGCACAAGGCCAGGAAAATTATGGACAAGCCACTTCAAGACTCCAGCAACAACACATAAAGTCTGCAGCCCAGACAGCTCCGGCAACAAGCGTACAAAAAAAGCCATCCCCTGTTGAAAGCATAACTCCAGCTCAGCATAAACAAGGGAAAAGCTGCCTGAAGAGTTTTCTGTTGGGTCTTATTACAGGAGCAGGCATCCTGGCAGCTCTCTGCCTGTGGATAGTAAAAAAACAAACCAGACGAAATATCAGGCGTCCCCGGTTATAAGCGATTTTTTACCTGCCAGGCATAGCTGGTCAATTTGTCCTGCCACAACGCAACATCCCCTACCAGACAGTACCTCAAAAGCTGAAACAACATGGGCGTTCATATCGTTGACAGGGGAATCATTTTTTAGCACCAAACTTCTCACAATGCAACAACCCAAAACCACAAGTACTGTAGGGCTTACTGCAGCCTTGTTTGCCTATTTCATGTGGGGAGTTTTACCCTTATACT
>RKSL01000247.1 GCA_008633435.1 Candidatus Desulfobulbus rimicarensis
AGAAAACAAAAGGTAAGAATAGATAAAGATGGCCGTGAATATGTCCTGTCAGATGCTGGTGGCGGTAAAAGAATAAAACGATTTCTTGACGAAGTTATGGCACAAGGAGTTGTTGTTGATGATGTATGGGATTTGGATAAAATAAATAATTCAGCAAAAGAAGCGATAGGGTATCCTACCCAAAAACCTATTACTCTCCTCGAACGAATAATCAAAGCCTCATCCAATGAAAATGATATCATTGCCGACTTCTTCTGCGGTTCCGGCACCACCCTGGCAGTGGCCGAAAAATTAAACCGCAAATGGATTGGCTCCGATCTCGGTAAATTCGCCATCCACACCACCCGTAAACGCCTCATCGGTGTTCAGCGTCATCTCAAAGAAAACAAGAAAAACTGGCGGGCCTTTGAAATCCTCAATCTGGGTAAATATGAACGGCAGCATTATCTCGGCATAAACCTCTCAGTCCGGGAAGAAGAGCAGCAGAAGCAGCTGGCGGCCAAGGAAAAAGCCTTCCTGGAACTCATCCTCCATGCCTACCGGGCTGAAACGGTCAGCCAGTTCAAGACCTTTCAGGGCAAAAAGGCGGGGCGGCTGGTTGCGGTGGGGCCGATCAATCTGCCGGTGGCCCGGCTCTTTGTGGAAGAGGTCATTCTGGAATGCCGTCAGAAACATATCACCAGAGTGGATATCCTGGGTTTTGAGTTTGAAATGGGGCTGTTTCCCAATATCCAGGAAGAGGCCAAGAAAAAGGGCATTGATCTGGCCATGAAGTATATCCCCCGTGATGTCTTTGACAAACGGGCGGTGGAAAAGGATCAGGTGGTGTTCCATGATGTCTCCTTTATTGAGGTGAAACCCCATGTGACTAAAAACCACATTGCCATGGAGTTGACAGACTTTTCCGTGTTCTATTCCCAGGATGCCCGGAACCCGGATGTGGGCTTAAAGAAGAAAAAGAGTAAAATAATCGTTGATAAAGGCCAGGTGGTCAAGGTGAGTAAGGACAAGGACGGTATTATCAGCCGTGAGGTGCTTACCAAAAAATGGACGGACTGGATTGATTACTGGTCGGTTGATTTTGATTTTGAATCCAAGAAAGAAATTATCCGGGTACAGCGTGAAGAAAGCGGAGAAATTGAAGAGGTGTGGTCAGGTGACTATATCTTTGAAAATGAGTGGCAATCCTTCCGCACCAAAAAGGATCGCTCCCTTGAACTCATCAGTGCCAAACATGAATGCCCGGCCGGACGCTATAAGGTGGCGGTAAAGGTTGTTGATATCTTTGGTAACGACACCATGAAGGTGGTTGATGTTACCGTGGCAGGGAGGAAAAAATAATGGCCAAAATGGAGGTACAGGGCAAAGAAATTGGCGTGTTCAGTCAAGATCAGGATGATTATATCTGCATCACTGATATTGCCCGCTATAAAAACGCTGAACGTGCCAACGAGTTAATCCGTAACTGGCTGCGCAACAGAAACACCATTGAATTTTTAGGGATCTGGGAGCGTTTGAATAACCCTGATTTTAAACCCGTCGAATTCGAGGGGTTTAAAAAACAGGCAGGTTTAAACAGCTTTACCCTTGGCCCCAAACAGTGGATCAGTAAAACCAATGCCATTGGTCTGGTATCAAGGGCCGGACGATATGGCGGCACATACGCCCATAAGGATATCGCCTTTGAGTTTGCCTCCTGGATATCCATGGAGTTTAAACTCTATCTGATTAAAGAGTTCCAGCGGCTTAAAGAAGAAGAACATCGCCTGCTGGGCTGGGATATCAGGCGCAATCTGGCAAAAATCAATTACCGGATTCACACTGATGCCATTAAGGAAAATCTGATTCCCAAAGAATTAACCGGCCGGCAGATCAGCCATGTTTATGCCTCGGAGGCGGATGTGTTAAACATTGCCCTCTTTGGCCAGACCGCTAAACAGTGGCGGGAGCAACATCCAAAACAAAAAGGCAATATCCGGGATGAGGCAAATGTGAGTCAGCTTGTCTGCCTCTCCAATCTGGAAAATTTGAACGCCCTGTTTATAAATGAAGGGTTGCCCCAGAACGAACGGTTAAGCAAATTAAACCGGATCGCCATCCAGCAAATGCGAATTTTGACCAATGAATTACAGCTTGAACTTCCCGGAGGCACAAAATAATGGCACTGCATCCTGATTTTCCGGCTTCACCCCATGCTGTTCTTGATCCTGATGTGCGCTGGTTTCCGGCTGATGAGGTTTTGCGGGAATCAAGCTCTGAAAAACTGATGCCACCTCTGGTGCCGGTCTTGCGTAAAAAAGTGCAGCAGTGGCGGGCCAATAAGTATGAGGGAGCCTCTGACACCAGCCTGTCATTGTTGAACTGGTGGTTTCATAGCCAGCATCTTATGCCCCGGGCTGATGGTTCCATGGCTCAGTTTCAATATTATTTTTCCCAGCAGGAGGCCATGGAGACCATTGTTTATCTCTACGATGTGGCACAGGCCAGGGATAAATATGATCTACTGCGCTTTGATTC
>RKSL01000248.1 GCA_008633435.1 Candidatus Desulfobulbus rimicarensis
TCTATCACGAGTAGATCATTAAACAATAATAACATTTTTGTTAATTCTTGAGGAAATATTACAATTTTGCACTGTTTATCGCGGAAAAAGCTCCCCCTGGTGATCATGAATTGTAAAGAAGGAATCTCGACTCACAGTTTGACAACACCTGAAAAAAGCAGTAAAATTTCTTTAAAATATTTCAATAAACAATATGTAGTCTAAACAGGACTGCTAAGAATAGTGACTGGGCATATAGAAGAGGAACTGATGGGCATTGAGCGTAGAAATTTTATCAGACCAGAATCATTAAATCTCCTCGACTATCTCGTTATAGACGAACAGGGCAGGCAGGGCGAATACTCCATGGGCAGGACGCTGAATGTAAGCAAAGGAGGCATTCTCATGGAAACCCACATCCCGTTGCCACCAGGCCAGCAGATCATGATAACACTAGGTTTACAGAATGAGCTGATTGATGTGATGGGCAAAATAGTCTATTGCACTTATGATGCCGGTCGCAACCAGAATGGCATCGAATTCTTCCATGTCGCAGACGAAGATAGAGTGATCCTGAACCGTTACGTTAAGGAATTTCATAAATCCTTTGTCGAACCTTCAAGCCCGGAAAGTGCATAATCCAAAGACCATCCCGTGCCCATTGTAATAACTCACCCACAAACAGACACTCTTGCCACTTTTTTCTTTGTCGACCACCAGGTAGTCAGCATTGGGGGAGTTTTCAGGCTACAGAGGCATCGTCACTCATGTGCGTTGAGAACAGTTGCATAGCACCTGCAACTATCAATTTCCCCGGCCATATTCATCGTCAAAACGAACAATGTCATCTTCGCCCAGATAGCTACCTATCTGCACCTCAATGAGCTCCAAAGGAATAACCCCAGGATTCTCCAGACGGTGGGTGGTTCCCAGTGGAATGTAGGTTGATTCATCCTCACGCAGTAAAAGTTCCCTGTCCCCATTAACCACCTTTGCCGTTCCCCGAACAACGACCCAATGTTCGTGGCGATGATGATGCATCTGAGAAGAAAGGCGTGCTTTGGGGTTCACCGTGATCCTTTTTATCTGGAAACGTTCATGTATTTCAAGGGTTGTATAGCTCCCCCAGGGACGATACACGGTGGTGTGGGTGTAGACCTCAGCCCGGCCCTGCTCCTTTATCCGGTTAACTATTTTTTTAACATCCTGCGAGCGGTCAAGCGGTGCCACCAAAACAGCATCAGCCGTTTCAATGACTATCATTTCATCAAGCCCGATGGTTGCAACAAGCGTATCTTCTGAACGAATCAGACAATTTGTCGTCTCTTCCAGCAGGACATCACCGCTGGTTACATTTCCCTGATCGTCCTTATCTGCCACCTCCCATAAAGCCTTCCACGAACCAATATCACTCCAGCCAAAATCTGCTTCCACAACCATGGCGGCATCGGTTTTTTCCATGAGAGCATAGTCGATGGATTTTGCAGGACATCGTTCCATAGCCTCTTGACCAAAACGAAAAAACACCCCGTCACGGCTTCCCTGTTGCACGGCCTCATTCATGCAGGAAACCATGTCCTGCGCATGGTGTTGCAACTCTGCAAGTAACGTTTTGACTGAAAAGGCGAACATACCGCTGTTCCAGAGATATTTTCCAGCAGCCACGTACGTTTTTGCCGTTTCAAGGTCAGGCTTTTCCACAAACTGATCAACATGACCTGCCTCACCGCGTTTGATGTACCCATATCCTGTTTCAGGCCGATCCGGAACAAGACCAAAGGTGACAAGTTTCCCCTCACTTGCCAGGCCCTGTGCTCTGGACACTGCCTCGACAAAAGCATCCGGTCTTGCGATCAGATGATCTGCAGGAAGCATGAGTAACACATCAGCTTCAGGACAATTTTGCTGCGCAAATAACGCTGCACCACATACTGCCGGGGCAGTATCCCGCCCTAACGGTTCAAGCAGAAGATGATACTCGGAAAAAAGTGCAAGTTCCTCCACCTGAGCTTTAGTGAGAAACCGATGTTCTTCACCTATAACGAGGATTGGCGGAAGCACTCCATTCAACAGACTTATCCGCATAAGCGTTGTCTGCAGCAACGAATTCCGACCAGTGAGGCTGAGCAACTGCTTGGGATACAGCTCCCGTGAAAGCGGCCAGAGACGTGATCCGGTTCCCCCGGCAAGAATTACAGGTTGAATAGCCATAGATTTCTCCTTGTTCAATTAAGCCAGCAGAGCTGGGCCATAATCGCCAGTAACAACAGATAGCGAAGACTTGAAACCATAAAAGTGGGCACTGCGCCGTGGAAAACTCACACGGGCAGAAAATTATCTGCCAGCAATCACCCCTTAATAAGAGCCAGCAGCTCAGCGGTTTTCTCTGCAAGTAACAACGGGTCGGCTCTGGTTTCCACGTTCAGACGCAAAACAGGTTCCGTATTTGAACTGCGCAGGTTAAACCTGTAGCTGGGAAATGATACAGACAAACCGTCGGTATACTCTTTTTCCCCATCAGCATATGCCTCTTCCACCCGGGCAATAACCCCGGCCGGATCAGCGACTTTGGTGTTAATTTCTCCACTTACCGGATAGGCGGCCATCATTGAATCCACCATTGCAGACAACGAGGTTCGCTGCCTGGAAATCAGCTGAGCAACCATCAGCCAGGGCAGCATTCCTGAGTCACAATAGCCGAAATCACGAAAATAATGATGGGCTGACATCTCACCACCATACACAGCATTTTCACGCCGCATGGCTTCTTTGATAAAGGCATGGCCTGTTCTGGTCATTACCGGCTTACCACCAGCAGCCTGAACCATTTCTCTGGTATTCCAAATTAAACGGGGATCATGAAGAACAGTGGCCCCGGGGTTTGCGGCAACCATGGCCACACCAAGCAGCCCGACAATATAATAACCTTCAATAAAACGCCCTTGCTCATCATAGAAAAAACAGCGATCAAAATCTCCGTCCCAGGCGATACCTAAATCTGCACCATGCTCCCGTACAGCAGTTGCTGTTGCCTCCCGTTTTTCCGGCAGTAAAGGATTGGGAACCCCATTGGGAAAAGTCCCGTCCGGCTGATGATGCAGCTTAACAAATTCGAAAGGCAGGCAGGATTCAAGCTGATCTATCACCTGGCCGGCACAACCATTGCCACTGTTGACAACAATTTTGAGCTTGCTCAGGCTGCTCTTGTCCACATAAGTAAGAAGATGTTGACTATAGTCTTTCCTGGCCGTTGCCTCTTGCTCGACACACCTGCCCTGCATCTTTTGCTGTGTGAGCAATGCCTGGAACCATTCATCCGAGGCAGCATGACGGGCAATATCAAGCAACCCGGAATCCCGGGAAAGTGGCCGGGCTCCTTTGCCGACAAACTTCATCCCGTTATAGTCTTTTGGGTTATGGCTGGCAGTAATCATTATTCCCCCGCCAATCCCTTCATCCTCACCATGAAACACAGCAAAATACATTTCTTCTGTGCCGCAGAGTCCAATATCAACGACATCAACCCCGATACGGTTTAACGTATCAATAATCGCCCAGGAGAGCTCCGGACTGGACAAACGCATATCCCGGCCAACAACAAGACGTTCAGCCTTGACCTGGAGGCAAAAAGCAGCTGCTATCCGCCGGGCAATATCAGGGTTCAGCTCATCCGGAAGGCGACCACGAACATCATAGGCAGTAAAGCAATGTAACCGTTCCGGCATGGGAGTCCCCCTTAGCACAAAGTATCCTTTAAATAACCACAATAAATGTCTAGTATAACACGTTTAAACAAAACTACACAGCCCCTTTTAGCCAAGGAACAATACAGCGCGCTCTACGCTTTCACCTGTAAAGCAAACAAACTTTGATTGACCGCAAAAAATAGGCTATATTGATAGATTTGCAATGTACGCAGTAAATACCAATCTTAAATATTACGCATTTACGCCCCACCAGCCACAACTTAGCTGGTTTCGGCTACAGGACACCACCCTATGAAAGGAATCATTTTAGCAGGCGGCTCAGGCACCCGTCTTTACCCCCTGACCAGGGTTATCAGCAAGCAGTTGATCCCGGTCTATGACAAGCCGATGATTTACTACCCGCTTTCAGTACTTATGCTGGCAGGAATCCAGGACATACTCATCATTTCAACACCCCAGGATCTTCCCCGGTTTACCGAACTTTTCGGAGATGGCTCGTCCATAGGACTCAATATTTCCTATGCTGAGCAGCCACGGCCTGAAGGACTGGCCCAGGCTTTTTTGATAGGCAGGGATTTTATCGGCAACGACAGTGTTTCCCTGGTGCTGGGGGACAATATCTTCT
The DNA here is from genome assembly GCA_008633435.1 of Candidatus Desulfobulbus rimicarensis. Lineage (GTDB taxonomy): Bacteria > Desulfobacterota > Desulfobulbia > Desulfobulbales > Desulfobulbaceae > Desulfobulbus_C > Desulfobulbus_C rimicarensis. The sequence goes on from RKSL01000248.1 coordinate 4,312, forward strand.
TCGGTCACGGTTTTGCAGAAATTGTGCAGCGCTGCAGTAAACTTGACGACGGCGGCATAATTTTTGGTTATTTAGTTAAAGACCCCGACCGCTATGGTGTTGTTGAATTTGACAACGACAACCGGGTCATTGGCATCGAAGAAAAACCTTCGCAGCCAAAATCACGCTACGCCGTGCCCGGCCTCTATTTTTACGACAACACCATCGTGGATATTGCCTCCTCAATTCAGCCATCAGAGCGGGGAGAACTTGAAATAACCGACGTCAACATCTGTTATCTTAAACAGAAAAAACTTAAAGTCGAACTTCTGGGACGTGGTTTCTGCTGGCTTGACACCGGCACCCACGAATCCCTGCAACAGGCATCAAGCTATGTTCAGGCAGTACAGGAGAGGCAAGGGCTCAAAATTGCCTGTCTGGAAGAAATCGCCTACCACCTTGGCTACATTGACAGCAATCAGGTCGAAAAAATAGCCAGCAACATGATGAAAAATCAATACGGCAAGTATTTAATGAGCGTGCTGAGCGATTCAGCCCCCAACGGAACAATAGGCCAATGAACATTCTTATAACCGGTGCCGGAGGGCAACTTGGCAGAGATTGTGTTGATCTTCTGGCCGCCAGACATACGGTGTATGGGTGTAATTCTTCACAGCTCAACATTGCCGATCCTGAGCAGGTACATGAGCTGCTGCACACCATGCGACCTGACGTGGTCATCAACTGCGCCGCATATACCGCTGTCGACACCTGTGAAACCGACACCAAGGCCTGCGAGCTCGTCAATACAACCGGGCCTGCCCATCTCGCAGAAAACTGCAAACAGGTTGGCAGCAGGTTAATCCACGTCTCCACGGATTACGTTTTTGACGGCAATAAACCGGTGCCGCAACCATATACAGAAAATGATCCAACCTCGCCACTTTCGGCCTATGGCCGTACCAAACTCGCCGGAGAAGAGCATATTGCCGCTTATCTTGATAATTATCTTATTGTACGGACAGCATGGCTCTATGGTATGGGCGGTAAAAATTTTTTAAAAACCATGCTCAAACTGGCAGTTGCAGATCCGCAACGAACAATAACCGTGGTTGATGACCAGTACGGCTCACTGACCTGGACAAAGACCCTGGCCAGACAGATAGAACCCCTGCTGGCATCAGAACTGGCCGGCATTGTCCATGCAACAGCAGAACAGTACTGTACCTGGTTTGCCGGAGCAAAATTCTTTCTTGAGGCCATGGACATCCCTTTTTCTCTGGCACCCTGCACATCTGAGCAATACCCTACTCCGGCACACAGACCAACGAACTCTATCCTTGCCAACAACAGATTAAAAAATGAGGGTAAACATGTTATGCAGGACTGGCAACAGGATATTATCGACTTTGTGGCAACCTATCGTCCAGAACTTCTGACCGAAGCAAAGGCTACAACCTGACCAATTCAATATTTCCCCAGGCACCAAGCTGCTTACCGGAAACAACCACCACGCCCTGAAGGCCTTCAATATCGGCAGCAGTGGCAAGCGCCTTATTCACACTGTGTGCATCCCGGTTCACCTCATTGGCAAGTCGGGTGGCGGCAGCATCTGCAAGAGCGACCGGGCTGGCCACCACGACAACCGCATCGGCCTGACCAAGGCTTAACGAATGCCCTATTGTCCCGGAAGAACAACACACACCCACCGGCATCTGTTCGGGTTGCAGCCCAATACCCAGCTTGCCACTCAATGGGGATTCTCCGGCATAAATCGCCACGGTACAGGGCTGCTCCCTGGCCACGAAAAGATCACCGCCATTTTCTACTATGACCTCAGTTACCCCTTGATCCTGCAGACCACGACCAACGGTTTCGGCAATCCCCCCGGCCACAGCAGCCATGGGGCCGACCCCGGCCTGCAACCCCGCCGCAAGCATCTGCTGCACCACAGGCGGGGCAGTTATGTCAACGGGTAAAGGGACAAGACTCTCGACAAAAACAGAATGCGTGGCAATATAGCCTTCGATTTCCTGCCGCACACGGCTGACCAGAACAAGAGCCTGATCCTCAACCGGGATTGAGGCCAAAATATGCAGATCTGTTTCTGCCATTTTAACAATTGATGAAACCAGGCCGGATTGCTCCACCCGTCTATAATGACGATCATCATAGGACAAGGGCTGCTTTATAATTGAACGTGCTGCCATGACAAGTTATTTACGCCGTGGTATAGAAGTATGGATTGGTAAACTGATCATATGTACCTTATACATTTTTACGTTGAAAACTCCCTCAGGATCACCATGGAAAACGCAGGTACAAATAACGCCGTAATCCTTTTTACCCGGTTTCCCAAACCCGGGAAAGTCAAAACCAGGCTCATAAAAGCACTTGGTTCCCAGGGCGCTGCTGATTTCCATGCCAGTATGACCCGAAAAATTGTCAACCATATTACGCCGGCCCTGCACAGCTTAAACATCAATCTCACCATATTCTTTACCGGTGGCACAGCTCTGCAAATGCAGCAATGGCTTGGCCAGAATCTACAACTCTACCCTCAACAGGGTAACAATCTGGGACAACGCATGGAGCACGCCCTCACCCAAACAGGAAAACGTGGTGCCCGGCGTATCCTCCTTATCGGCTCCGACTGCCCTGGGACAAACACCTCCATAATCAATGCCGGATTTTCCCGGTTGCACCACCATGATCTGGTTCTTGGCCCTGCCCACGATGGTGGTTATTACCTGGTTGGCTGTAGAATGAATGGCACAACTGCTGCTGCAATCCATGGGATTTTTCAGAATATCCCCTGGGGTACAGCCACTGTCCTCAAAAAAA
>RKSL01000056.1 GCA_008633435.1 Candidatus Desulfobulbus rimicarensis
TGCCTGAAAAATTTACCATGGAAGCTTTGTATGCTGGTAAATATTGCGGAGCCTGCCATGATGGTGACTCCGCCTTTGCCTCTGACACCAAGTGTACTACATGTCATATTGGTGTGATAGGTGCAAAACGTCTGCTTGGTAAGAAAGCAGATGGTGCAGAGGAACATGGTGCCCATTAAAAAGGCGCGTGAAAAAACCGTGTGGGGCAGAGTTTCTTTGTCCGTTGAACAGGCCAAAACAAATTGATCGGATCCTGACTCTTTACGGTCAATTACAAAGTATAGAGGAGGAAGTAAAATGGCAAATTTCTCATTGGCATCCACTGCCGAACCGGAAGTTGGTACTTCCGGCATCAATAAGTTGATCGGCGCATTCGGCCTGCTGTTGCTGGCAGGATTGGGCGTCGGCGTGTATGGCTTTCTGGTCGGCCATGAACATGTCTACAATAATACCCGTGAAGTTCCCTGGGGGCTACTCATCTCAACGTACGCATTTTTTGCAATCACTTCTACAGGATTATGCCTGCTTGCTGCCATCAGCCATGTGTTTGGTGGAAATAAAATTGCCCCACTTGCAAACCGAATGGTCTGGCTTTCATTAATAACGATAATTTCCGGTTTTTTAGTGATCGGTATGGAAATAGAAAATCCATGGAGAATGGCTATCTGGAATGTTATTTCTCCAAATCCAACCTCCAATATCTGGTGGATGGGGACATTGTACGGCATGGCAGTTGGTTTTGTTGTGCTTGAATTCTGGCTGATTTTGACCAAGCAGTATAAATTAGCACTTTTGCTGGGTGTTTTTGGTGCTTTTGCTGAAACAGGAGCAAATTCCTGTTTGGGTGGCGTGTTCGCAACGCTACCAAGTCATCCCTTCTGGTATGGTGGTCAGCTCCCGGTTTTTTTCCTGGCCTGTGCATTTACCTCGGGCGCTGCGGCAACAGTTATGTTTACCCATTTAGCCCATGTTATCCGAAGAAAACAAATGGAACCTGTAATTTTTGACGGTGTTCAGGCTGCGGCCAAGGTTTTACTCTTAATGCTGCTGCTGGTCAGTGTGGCTACTTTTTGGAAAATGGTTTCTTATTTTGTCGGGGGTACTGAAGCTGGACGGGCAGCAGCAATGACGCTAACTTCCGGGCCTTTATCAATGAATTTCTGGTTTTTTGAGATTTTGCTCGGGCTTGCAGCACCTCTGTTGATACTGGTTGTTACCAGGTTGAAAAATGTTACAGCAATGTCTTTGGCCGGTTTTTTGACCCTGGTTGGCATGTTTGTGTCACGTATGGATATGGTTATTGCTGGTCAGCTTGTGCCTCAGTATGCCGGCATTGACAGTAACCTGCCAGTCTATTTCAATTATATGCCATCTGGATATGAATGGATTGTTGCCTTTGCTGGTATTGGTTTGACAGGTGCTGCATTTCTTCTTGGCGAACGATTTTTTGGTAAAACATTTGCCGATCATGGTGGACATTAAGATATCTTAGATTCAGCTGACGCATATTGATTGTTTCAGGGTGAAATCAATCAACCTTAAGCCGTATTTTTCAGAGGAAGTATCTGGAAAATACGGCTTTTTTTATGAGGTGGGTATTCTTTACTCTGCCGTTGTGTGCAAAAGTTGAATCGTTTGTCATTCTGGGGTATATAGATACCGTTATCCTTGCAGGGATGATTATGATGGAGTTTCCTTATTTTTCTGCAGTGGTTGTAACGAAAATGAGGCAATTTTTTTGTATAGCTTTCTTTGCTGTCCATCATGATGTATTCTCGGGGGCATCATGCTTCCTTGAACTATTAACAGAATCAGGTTTAACAATGAAATCATGTTCTCTGCTCATTGCCAGCAGCATGCTTGTCTGCTTTTCTGCAAGTGTGAGCTCTGCTGCTCTTGTCGGCTCTTCCCGACCCGTTGCCCAGGCAAATTTTCAAAAGCTCATCAAAACAAACGCCTGCCCCTCGTGTGATCTTGCAGGGGTAGTGCTGACCAGGATTGATCTTTCAGATGCCAATCTTGAGAAGGCAAATCTTGCCGGTGCGCAGATGTTTTTGACAGATCTTTCCAACGCAAATCTACGCAATGCAAACCTGCAGGGGGCAAAACTTGGCGGTGCTGATCTTGGTGGTGCTGACCTGCGCGGCGCAAACCTCACCGGCGCAGTATTTGAGGGGGCGTATTTGCAGGGAGCTTTGCTTGATGGTGAGATAGTTTCTGAAAAACCTTATATAAATGAAGACCTGCCAGAAGTTACAGAAAATACAATTCAAACCGATGGTGCTCGCGGTAAAAATATACCGTATACACAGGATGCAGTTGTTGATGATCCTCGGGTTCCTGCCAGAACAACGTCAAAGACTCAGGCTCCACAGGCAGCAAAGATTCAGCCGGCAATCCCAAAAAATGATACCATCCAATCAAAAAGCATTGCACCAATACCAAATGCGGTGGTGCACTCATCTTCACAAATTATTCCGCCCAAAGATGCAGATATTACAGACGCTACGGAACAAGATAAAGGATTCTGGCACTCTGTGACCGCTTTTTTTCGTCAGGATGCAACACCTGTTAAAGACCAGGCTGGTAAGCAGTTGACTTCAGTACAACAACCTGTTGCCCAGACAAAGACTGCGACAACGGCTGCACATTCGAAAAAACTTGTCCCCATGGCTGATGCTGTTGTTTCAGAACAGCCGGTAATGCCGAAAAACAGGCATACAGAATCAGCTGTGAAGCAGGAAAAAGAGGAGGGATTCTGGGGCTCGGTTACCTCATTGTTCAGCTCTGGCGAGGCAAAAAAAAATACGGATGAACCTGTTCTTGAAGCTGTGCAAACTCCACCTGCAGAGTCAGGTGTCACAGGTAAAGAAGCGCTCGCAGAGAATGCTGGCGTGAAAAAGATGATAGAGCAGATTGAAGGGCCTGCATCAGAAGAGCTCCCTGTCAAGGCTGCAGTTCAGCACGGTGTTACGACTGCTAGTCCGGAAATGCAATCTGTAAAGCAACCTGTCTCTGAATCTGTCAGCACCGCAAATGTTGCAGGTGCTGAATCTGTTGCCCAGCCAGCTGAACTACCGGAAAGCACTGTGCCTGTGCAACAACCGGCAGCATCTGTACAGGTAGAGGAGATAGCTCGTGCCAGTTCAGAGGGGAAGGGGCTGGTCTATGATGTGCTTACTCCTGCTCAGGCAATGTTGAGTCAGCACACGATTATTGCCCGTTTGCTTGACGAAGAGCGATGTGTGGGCTGTGATCTTGCCGGAGTTGATTTGTCAGGTAAAAATTTGGATGAAGTTGATCTTGAACGAGCCAACCTGCAGGGAGCAAATCTGGAAGGCGTTTCGCTGGAGGAAGCCAATCTTAAAGGAGCAAAATTAAGCGGTGCCAATTTAAGAGAAGCAGATTTACGTCAGGCCGATCTGTATCTGGCAGATTTCAGTGGTTCTGATCTGACAGGAGCACGTTTTGAAGGAGCTCTGATTGATTCTGTAGATTTCAGTGATGCAATCGGGGTAAACTTGGAAGGCGCAGTAAAAGACGAATAACAGAAGAGCTGGCAGCCGGTGGTGAAAAACATTGACATTAACGTAAAAGTTGGATATACGACTTGATTCAAAATAAATAATTTCAGCTTGAAAGAGCATTAAGGAGTTTACATGGCTAATCATAAATCAGCAATTAAAAGAGACCGCCAGTCAAAAGTACGCCGTCTGCGCAACCGTATCTTTAAGTCTAAAATGAAGACTGCTGTGCGCCAGGTGGAAGAGGCATTAGTTGCAGGTGCAGAAGATCAGGCTCAGGAAGCCTTGAAAAAGGCAGTGCCTGTTATTCAGAAAACTGCAAGCAAGGGCACCATTCACAGCAAAACTGCTTCCCGCAAAATTTCCAGACTGACCAAGAGAGTCAACCGCATGTTGCCCCTTGGCTAGAGTCTTAGCACTGCATCCTCAGCAGAAGATAAGTAAAGGTGTATAAGCCATGGAAGCCAGTGCTTCCATGGCTTTTTTTGTTTGATTTCACTTGATGGTAAACAGCATGTATTTTCCTGATCAGGAAACATTTTCTGAGATGATTAAAGAGGTTGGTCTGGTTCCAATTCATCGCAAAGTAGTAGCTGATCTTGACACGCCTTTAACGCTTTTTGCTAAAGTTGCAGGTAATGAAGATCGTGCGTTTTTGTTTGAATCCATGGAAGGCGGAGAAAAATGGGGGCGATATTCGTTTATCGGCCTTGATCCTCTGGTGGTTTTTGAATCATTTGGCGACAGAGTCAACCTGTCCGGACAGATTTTCTCTGAACCTGTAACAAGGAAGGCTGTCAACCCCCTGGATGAACTCCGTGAGCTGCTGGCCTCGTTTAATGCGAGTACTGCGCCCGGGTTACCACGGTTCTATGGCGGAGCTGTCGGATTTCTGGGATATGATATGATTCGTTTTATTGAAGAAATCCCGGATTCTCATGTCCATCTTGATGTACCTGATTCCTCATTTATTGTGCCGCGTCTTGTTTTGATCCATGATGCTGTCGACCAGACCCTGACCATTGTCTGCAATGTTGTGGCCGGGAGTAAAGAAACCGCCGGGAAACTTTATGATGAGGCGTGTCGTCGAATTGAGGTGGTTGTTAACAAAATAAGGCAGTCAGTACCCGAATCTCTTATTAATGCTTCTGGTAATGGTACTTTCCACGAGTTCAGCTCAAACATGGATGAGGAGAGTTTCTCTGCCATGGTTGATCAGGCTAAGGAATACATTTTATCAGGTGATATTATCCAGGTTGTGTTGTCCCAACGTTTTCACACCACGACAGATCTTGATCCATTTTATCTTTATCGGGCATTGCGCCACATCAATCCAAGCCCTTATCTCTTTTATCTGCGCCTTGGTGACGTGGTGTTGATTGGATCGTCGCCTGAAATTCTGGTGCGCCTTGAAGATGGTGATATTGAGCTGCGCCCCATTGCCGGAACCCGCAAACGAGGAGCCACAGAAGAAATTGATCTGGCTCTTGAAAAAGAATTGCTTGCTGATCCGAAGGAAAGGGCAGAGCATCTCATGCTGGTTGATCTTGGCCGTAATGATGTAGGGCGAGTCGCCAAAAGCGGCAGTGTCAATGTCCGTGATTTACTGGTGGTTGAACGGTACAGTCATGTTATGCATATTGTTTCCGGGGTACATGGTGAACTTGCCAAGGGCAAAGACCAGTTTGATGTGTTTAAGGCCTGTTTTCCAGCAGGAACGGTAAGCGGCGCCGCCAAAATTCGAGCCATGGAAGTGATTGATGAGCTTGAAGTCTCAGCCCGTGGCCCCTATGCAGGTGCTGTTGGCTATTTTGGTTTTTCAGGCAATATGGATTTCTGTATAACTATTCGTACTTTTTTTATGCAGGGCTCTGATCTCTGGATTCAGGCTGGTGCCGGGATTGTTGCAGATTCTGATCCCAGGAAAGAGTACGAAGAAACCAAAAATAAGGCCCGGGGGTTACGACGGGCTGTGGAACTTGCAGAACAGGGGTTTTAGCTGTGATTGTTATAATTGATAACTACGACTCATTTACCTTTAACATTGTCCAGACTCTGACAGCTCAGCCGCCCGATGCACCAGAGGGATGGCTGTCTCCGGAAATCAAAGTTTTTCGTAATGACAAGATTACTGTTCATGAAATTGCCGCGTTAACGCCGGACAGGTTACTGATATCGCCGGGGCCGTGTACGCCGAAAGAGGCAGGTATCTCCATGGCAGCCATCAAATATTTTGCTGGGAAAATACCTGTGCTCGGGGTCTGTCTGGGGCATCAATCCATTGGTGAGGCCTTTGGGGGCAGGGTTATTCGGGCGGGCAGGGTGATGCATGGCAAGACCAGTTGCATGCACCACGATAATCGAGGCGTTTTTTCCGGCCTGCTCAACCCTTTTGACGGCATGCGTTATCACTCTCTGGTCGTTGAAGAATCAACCATGCCGGATTGTCTTGAACCGACCTGTCATACTGAGCAGGGTGAATTGATGGGATTGCGTCATAAAGAATTTGCAGTAGAAGGGGTGCAGTTTCATCCTGAGTCAATAATGACCGGAGTGGGGATGACCCTGCTGCATAATTTTTTACGACCGGATTATCCCCGGTTATTACGAAAGAATTAAGAAATACATATTGATTGAGGCGAGCTTGAGGAGGAGTGATGATTAAGGAGGCTATAGCCCTTGTTGTAACGGGAAAAGATCTTGATGAACAGCAGATGACAGCTGTTATGCAGGAAATCATGAGCGGTGAAGCAACTGATGCCCAGATCGGCTCATTTATCACTGCTCTTCGCATGAAAGGGGAGACCATTGATGAAATCGTCGGGGCGGTTCGAGTCATGCGGGAAAAAGCAACTTTTGTTGATACTGGCGTTGCCACCGATGCTGGCGCATTACTTATGGACATTGTAGGCACTGGCGGAGACGGTTCAGGAACATTTAATGTGTCAACGACAACAGCCTTTGTTGTCGCTGGAGCTGGAATTCCCGTAGCCAAACACGGAAATCGGGCTATATCATCTTCGTGTGGCAGTGCGGATGTGTTGGAAGGGTTGGGTGTTGATCTTTCTATGCCTGCAGATAAAGTTGCCAGGTGTGTTCGTGAAGTCGGGATTGGATTTTTATTTGCTCCCATGCTCCATGGTGCCATGAAATATGCCATTGGCCCGCGTCGGGAAATGGGAATTAGAACAGTTTTTAATATTCTTGGGCCAATGACGAATCCGGCAGGAGCCAATGTGCAGCTCACAGGAGTGTTTGCCAGAGAATTGATTCGGCCTGTGGCTGAAGTTCTGCTGCGCCTTGGCATGAAACGCACCCTGGTTGTCTGGGGTGAGGGCAATATGGATGAGATCACAATTACCGGAACTTCGCATATTGCTGATGCTCACAATGGTCAAGTTACAACATATACCGTAGTCCCTGAAGATGTTTCTTTACTCAGGGCAACTCTTGAAGATATCAGAGGGGGAGCTACAGTTGAAGAATCAGCCGCCATGGTAAGGGACGTGCTTGGCAATACACCGGGAGCAAAGCTGGATATGGTGCTGCTCAATGCCGGCGCAGCACTTATGGCAGCCGGAAAGGCTGAGGATTTGCAGGCAGGCGTCGAGCTGGCCAGAGAAATAATTTCCTCTGGTGCTGCCCTTGAAAAACTTGATAAACTTGTGGCGTTTTGTGCCTGATGATTATGATTTTAGACGTTATTGTAGAACGGAAAAAAGAAGAAGTGGCTGCTCTTAAAAAGGCAGGCATTAAAGAACCGCAAACTCAAATTGACCCTGTGCGCGGTTTTATGAAAGCGCTTGTGGATAGTCCCGGAGTTGCAATTATTGCTGAAGCCAAAAAAGCGTCGCCTTCCAAAGGGGTTATTTCTCCAGATTTTGATCCTGAACAGATTGCAAAACATTATGAGCAGGGTGGCGCTCATGCCATGTCCGTGTTAACAGATGTAGATTTTTTCCAGGGACATATCAAGTATATCCCCCTTATCCGTAACACAGTAAAGCTTCCAGTATTGCGTAAAGAATTTATTATTGATCCTGTTCAGGTTGAAGAGGCTGCGGTCTACGGTGCTGATGCAATTTTACTCATCGCTGCCATTCTTGACACCTCCCAGCTGCAGGAATTGCGTCTCCAGGCTGAAGAGAGCGGTCTTGATGTTCTTGTGGAAGTACATAATGAAGCTGAGCTTGAAAAAACCCTGGAAGCCGGCAGCAGGCTTATTGGTATTAATAACCGTAATCTCAATGATTTTTCAGTTGATTTAAACACAACATTTCGTTTGCAAAAAGAGATACCCCAAGGGATTCCCGTGGTCAGTGAATCAGGTATTTCCAGCCGTGAGGACATGATCAAGCTGAAAAATGCAGCAATAACCGCCGCTCTCATTGGTGAGAGCCTTATGCGCAGCAGCAGTAAAGGGGAAACCCTGCAACAGTTTTTATCACTATGAAATACCGACGAATCCGTGTGAAAATGTGCGGCACCACCACCGCTGAAGACGCCATGGCCGCAGTCAATGCGGGGGTGGATGCGCTCGGATTTATTTTTTATCCTCAAAGCCCCAGAAATGTTGACCCTGAGGTGGCACGTCTTATTATCGAAGAACTTCCCCCTTTTGTGGCTACAGTGGGGGTCTTTGTTGACCGGGATCGGGAAGAAGTGGAGGAAATTATCCGCTATTGCAGGCTGGGATATGCTCAGCTTCATGGTCAGGAAACACCTAAATATTGTGAACGACTGGCTCGTTTTGCCGCGCCCTGCCAGGTGGTTAAAGCCTTGCGGGTGGGGCCACATCTCCTTGCTGAAGAGGTTGCCCCGTACACACCGCATGTTAAAGGATTTGTATTGGATACCTATCAGAAAGGGGTTGCCGGTGGCACTGGCATGAAGTTTGACTGGTCACTTATTGAAAAGCTGGCTCTTGAAAAACCCTGTATCCTTGCCGGTGGCCTGAATGTCGATAATGTTACAGCCGCTATTGAGGCTGTGCAGCCTTATGCTGTTGATGTCAATTCGGGTGTTGAAAAATATCCTGGAGTTAAAGATCATTGTAAAATTCATGCCTTTGTAGAGAAAATTCGCCAACTGGAAAATCCCTCTGTATCAAGCTGATCACTGGTTCAACTCTTTTGTCTCCCGGGCAATGACATAGGCATTGGGATAGCCATGGTGTTCAAGGTAGCGCTCATAGGCTTTGGCCTGTTTGAGCGAGGTGCCACTGTAGGACATGACCCGGTACAGTCTGGTTCCTGCTGCTGGAAATTGCTGAATAATAACATCTTTACCTGTTGCAGCGAATTTTTCAGCAAGTTTTCTCGCATTATCCCTGTGTTCAAAGGCGCCCACTTGGATATAAAAATTTCCCTTGTCAAAATCCTGGTAAACAAGCTGTTTAGGTTGTTTAACTGGTTGACTGGCTGAGGGAGAAGCTTTTCTTCCTGCAACTTGTGGGGCTGGTATCGTCTTGATATCTTTTTTCTTGGTCTTTTTTTGTGTTTCTGCAACAGCTTTCCGTTTTGGATAGGGTTGGTGTATTTCCTCTGCCAGAGCTATAATTTCAATTTTTGCAGTTCCGGTACCAATCATGCCAATCTCTTCAGCAGCTTTTTTGCTCAAATCAATAATGCGTTTACGGACAAAGGGGCCACGATCATTGATTCGAACCACGGTGGAACGACCATTGTTCAGGTTTTTCACCAACAGCATGGTGTTCATGGGTAGGGTTTTATGGGCAGCTGTGTGATCATACATATTGTAGGTTTCGCCGTTTGAGGTTTTGCGTCCGTGAAACGGTTTTCCATACCAGGAGGCAATTCCCCGCTCTTTATAGCCTTGAGCTGAGGGAACTGGGTAATATGTTTTGTTGTTAATTACATAGGGACGTTGCGTGGCCGGTGTTTTGCCTTTTTTATGCCCTGGCGTTTTGTGTATATTGCCAGAAACATTATGGGTACAACCAGTGGCTGCAATAATGCTCCCCAGAAGTATCAACAAGAGGCTCTTTTTTTTCATTGTCAAAGTAACTGGTGGAATTTAACGGGTAACAGCAGGTGGATTATTGCTGGAATGAAGAAAATGCAGAAAACGCCTTTCATAAAAGATACCGGCTGGCCCTGTAGTATGCGGAGTATATGGAAGGAGCCCTGAGTTTTTACCTTTGATGGTATCAAAAAGAACAATTTCATCTTCATCTATTGCTGAAACTCGTAAATCAAGTATTGGTCGAAATACTTTGATTATGCCATCGACATCCTGTTGGATGTGCAGGGATTCCCAGCGGCGTTGTCCAAATCCTTTATACCAGATTCCTGGAAATGTGCTTCCGGAAATGGTGTCATTCATGGCTGGAGAAAGCTCTTCATCGTCACTGTTGAGATTATGATCAAGAAAATGTTCAACAGCAGAACTGGATTGCACTGTCAGGCGCTCCCACGGGTCAGCGTCTTCAAGGAAGCTGAGCACTAGATGGGTTGGCTGGTCGTTAAAGGCCCACTGGGCGTGACAGACCTGACAGGCTACCTTCCTGTTGTATTGTGCATGGGCGGGATGAATCAGCTGTGGTACCTGATGTTTCTGCCCGGATTGTCGATCATAAAGAAAAAAAAGACTGCCTTGTTTAACGACATTGCCGGGCAGAGGATTGGTCTTGTCCGGGGCGTGGCATGCGATACAACGGATGCCTGGTTTTGTCCCGGCAAGCTCTTCTTTATAATGACAGTCCAGACAGGTCATCCCTTTTGTGCTGTGAATATCAGGACTCAGATTATGCAGTTCAACCCCGTATGGCCTGGAATAAGGGCCGTTGCGGGTGTATGGTGTTCGGTATTCCCAGTTAAAATCATGTTCGTAGGCACCAAGGAAATCACTGCCGACATGATTAGCGTAATGGCAGCTGAGGCATATCTGTTGAGTGGGTTTTATAAAGGCATGTGTAACCGGCTTACCGTCTGCATACTGGAGATGGCAGGCTGCGCAACCTTGACCTCTTTCAACCAGCGGGTATTGATCTCCAGCAGTATAAACATGACAGCGAAGACATCGTCGTCGCAGCATGTCATTTATCAGCTCTTTGTTGTTAGCTGGCGGGGTATTCAGTGCAGGGAGTTGGGTGAATCGTTGCAACTCTGGCAGGATGCCAAAATGAGCCCGAACCTTGTTTACAGCATTTTTCAGGGTAAAATGGAGGGATTTCCTGCATTGCTTTACCTGCTTCTGATGGCATTTTCCACAGACACGTTCCATGGTTGCAGGCGCAGCCGGGGTGGCAAGCAGATGGTTATGCGCGACGGATTTGTCTTTTGCTGTACTGTCACCCAAGTGGCAGGATTTACAGGAAAAAGCATGGTGAGTATCTGGCTTGACCGTTTTGTGGCAATTTAAGCATCCTGGCGAGGAGGCGGACGAAGCCAGTTCTTCTGCCTTGCCGTTGTTTCCGGTAGCAACGGTTAAGAGCAGCAGAAGTATCAGAAAAAGAAATTTACCTTGCATAATCTTGACACTGTACCATAAAGTTGCTACATCAATAAACCTCAAATTACCTGATTGCTGACCTGCTTTATATTTGTTGTCCTGCTCATCTTTACGGGCAGTGAGTTTGAGTCAGAATCCAGTATATGCCGATATAGCTCAGTTTGGTAGAGCGGCTGATTCGTAATCAGTAGGTCACCAGTTCAAGTCTGGTTATCGGCTCCATTACCTGAAGGCAGTCAGAGGATACGAAAAAATCTCTGACTGCCTTTTTGCCTCCCGTATGATGTGTGACCGTTACTGTTTTTTTCGGACAGGATATCGGATGATGGTGTAATAGTTTTCCGGTCTGTTCCAGGGAAGTCCTGGGCCACGCAAATAAACTTCTTCGTGAAATCCGCAAATTTCGTATCCCTGTGTATCAATGAATTCACGAATTTTTTGTACAGTGGGGCCTTCTTTTTCATAGGGGCCGATATGGAGAATTTCTGCAGTCTCTCCATATTGCCAGGACGAGAGACGTGCGGAGAGTTTATGTCTATCTTGGGTTTGTACCGGAAGGTCCTTTATACCATGAGGAAGTGGAATTGCAGCAATACCTTTCCAGGTGATGTTTGCGAAAGCCTTGTTCCGTTGGGCCTCTTCCATGTCAAAATCCAGGGCGTTTTCATATCGTGCCAGTGCCGGCATTATTTTTCCTGATCTTTTGGGTACGCCTTTGATCTTGAAATAGGTTGAAAACAAAAATCCGAAAACTTCTTTCAACCCTTCTGTTGAAGTCTCAAATTCGACTGCCAGTACTGGAGTGTCCGGCAGTGTGGTGATTCTTGGGCTCTTAAGATGTTCATATTGTCGTAAATCAACCCCTTTAAACAACAACAGATAAGAGATTACGCCGATTATCAACGCTAACGCAGAGACGATTAAAATAATTTTAAACATGGTGTGTCCTCCCGATTTTAGATTGTTCTTCGATTTTTTTTTCATTCTAACCGGGCGTCATGACACCTGTATGTCATGTTTGGTACAGTCGGACAATATTGCGTGCTTTTTTTTGGAGTAGCAGGCGCAAGTGTTGAGGTTTGATGACTTCTGCGTCGTCACCCAGGCTGAGCAGATACGAGAGTACCCAGTCGTTATCCGGTAGCTCAAAAGATGCTTGCATGTCTCCGTTTTCATGAATAATAATTTGTGATTGTTCAAAATATTCTTCGACAATATGTCGAATTTTTCGGGAAAAGCGTACGACCAGCGAAATCACAGTTCCTGATTCGTTCATCATGCTGTCATATTGCTGATATTCTGTATTTCGTCGGCTAAATACCTGGCTGGTTACTTCAAGACGGTTTATCCGGTTTACTTTAAACAGTCTGAAATCATGTCGTTTGGAACAATACGAAAACAGATACCAGGCAGTGGCCTTGAAAATCAGGGTCATCGGTTCGATGTTTCTTGATGTTGCTGTACCGTTGCTGTCCTGATAGGAAATTGTACACAACAGGTTTTCTGCAATGGCTCGTTGTAAAGAAAGCAGTTTTTCTTTATGAGCAGGACTGCTCCCCCATGGCATGACATCAATCATGATCTGTTCAGCGTGATTGTCGACATACTCCTGTTTGTTTGCTGGAACAAGTGCATGGATTTTTTCAATGGCACTGCTTATCTGTTTGTCTTTAAAGGTTGAATTAACACCTTGAAGAACCGAGAGCATGGTGACCATATCCTGTAGAGTCAACACCTGTCTGTCAAGTTTGTAGCTGTCAACAATTCCAAGTCCGCCGCTGTTTCCCTGATATGTTACAATGGGGATTCCTGCCTTGTTTATTGTTTCAATATCACGGTAAATGGTGCGACAGGAGACCTCAAAATGATCAGCCAACTCTTGTGCCCGCACACGTTTGCGGTTGAGCAGCATAATGACGATGGAGAGAAGACGCTCAAGTTTCATGTAAACCAGCATGGCTGGATCATAATTGCCAGCCATAAAGAGTTATGAAAGTTGGTCGCTGCGGCATGGCAAGATCACAGGTGCTGCAACTTTCAGATAAACCAGCATAGCTGGGCCATAATCGCCAGCCACAAAAAGCTAAGAAAGTCGGTCACTGCGGCGTGGCACGTGCGTAAATGCTGCGATTTTTAGATAAAAACAACAAAAGGGTAGCGCGATATTTATAGAGTCTTGTCCTCTGTACACAAACTTGTTACCAGGAGACAACGCCTCAGTCCACTAAAGTTTTGATAAATTTCATGAATTTTTTTTCAGGCATCAGTTCATGGGTGATAAGGAGGCCGTTATAATAGATCCCCAGTGTGCCAAAGGGACTGCCGATTTTTTTGGCCTCAGCTGAACTGGTAATTTTATGGAGAGTATACGGTATTGATTGCGTGTCGAGAATACGTGCTGAAGCCATAACATACTCCTCCATAAAAGGACATTGATTGGAATAGAGAAAAGTAAAACCTTTTTTACTCTCGCAGGTACCGTTGCGGGCGTTGCCAGTAAACTTTGGCAGCTTGGAGTTGGCCTTGCATTGCAGGGCAAGCAACTCAAAATAAGGTGGTGCTGTGTCAGCAACCGTAAATCCTTGGTGAGTAAAGAATTTTTTATCTGTTTAAAAAGGGCATTTTTTTTTGCTGGTTACAACGGCAATGCCATCGAAATTTTTTACTTTGGTTGCCTCTAAACATGCGTTTAAAAGACGTGCGGCAATCCCTTTTTCTTTGAATTTGCCGGAAACCCATAAGCAATTAATGAGCATGTAGTTGCCGATAACAGGTTTCCAGGCATGTTTAACCGGCATGTACTCAATGAACATTTTTCCACGGTCATCAAGCCGTTTAAAGACAAGTCCATTACCAAAACATTTCTTCAACCATTCTTTTTTTGTCCCGGCTCTGTTTCTATTGACTCTGTCATTTCCCAAAGCGCAGCAGATGTGTTCCTGATCGATGTTATTTTGAGAAATTTCTATAATTTTCAATTGATTGTTCCTTGATGTACTCTGCCGTGCAGAGCCATACAACCCTGTTGGGCAATCTGGCGGATAGTATATATCCGGAAGGAATAGTCTCCACTGTACCAGTAGTTTTTCCTATTGTGTTTCTGTTGTATTGTATTATAACAATTTACAGATTTTTTACCGGAAAAAAACAGGTTGCTTCTTCTGGTTTTACCGGTTTGACTCAATAGTCGGGATAGGTTCTATCCTGTTTTCTGATGCCACATATTACCACGGAGTTTGCAATGGTTTTGAAGTTTGATCTGGCTGCAACTGAGTTGACAGCAAATGATATCAATGCGTTACAGGAAATGCGTACCCGCTGTGCCCGCCGCATTCTGTTATCAACAAGTCTTGCCGCCTCTGGGCATCCCGGAGGTTCGCTTTCCTCTCTTGATATGTTGCTGGTGGCCTACGGGATACTTAAAACAGATCCAAACAATCCGCGAATGGCTGATCGTGACCGGATGGTTGAATCTATTGGCCATATTTCTCCAGGGGTGTATGCAGTTCTTGCCGAAAATGGTTTTTTTACAGAAGAAGATTTTCTGGCCGGTTTTCGTCGTACCGGCTCAGGATTTCCCGGCCATGTAGAATCTATTGTTCCTGGCGTTGAATGGGATACCGGCAATCTGGGGCAGGGGCTTTCCACTGCTGTTGGTATGGCTCAGGCGTTTAAAACCAAAGGCCAGCCCAATCAGGTTTTTTGTTTAATGGGTGATGGCGAGCACCAGAAGGGGCAGATAGTTGAGGCAATCCGTCATGCCCATAAATTTCAACTCGATAACCTGACAGTTCTGGTGGATCGTAACCATCTTCAGATCTGTGGTAATACTGCAGATATCATGCCTCAGTCTATTCGTGAACTCTACCGGGTGCTGGGCTGGAATGTTGTCTATCTTGAGGATGGACACGATTATAATGCCATTTATCAGGCAATGCGTGATTCGTATCAGAACAGCAGCGGTGTACCCACTGTTATTGTTGCCCGCACGGTCATGGGCAAGGGGGTTTCCTTTATGGAGAATAAAGCCAAATATCATGGCTCGCCCCTGCCTCCGGATATGCTGGCCGATGCACTGGCAGAGCTTGGTGTTGATAACGATTTTACACAATGGCAGGAAAAACGCACGCAGCCGGTGAAGACCCACACCATCATGGAGCCTCGCAGTGATTATCCTGATATTGAACCAGGTACCCCGATTGTTTACGATGCAGAAGCTGTCACCGACTGCCGCTCAGGCTACGGCAATGCCCTGCTTGGTCTTGCAGAAGCCAATAATAAGCCCGGTCAACCGCCGGTAATTGCCGGGGTTTCCTGTGATCTTGAAGGTTCCGTCAAAATGGGTGGTTTTCACAAACATTCACCTGAAGGATATTTTGAGCTTGGTATTCAGGAGCACCATGCAGCAGCAGTCAGTGGAGCAATGAGCTGTGAAAATATGGTGACCTTTTTCTCAACCTTTGGCTCATTTGCGGTTTCTGAGGTCTACAACCAGAATCGTTTGAACGATTTTAACCATGCAAACATCAAGGTTGTTGCAACTCATGTAGGGCTTGATGTTGGTGAGGACGGCCCTACCCATCAGTGTATTGATTATCTGGGGCTTCTTAAAAACTGTTTTCGTTTCTCCGTTTTTATGCCTGCAGATCCCAACCAGACTGACCGAATAACCCGCTACATTGCCACCCAGCCCGGTAATTTTTTTGTGGGTATGGGGCGCTCTAAAATGGGAATGATCACCAAAGAGGATGGCTCGGTATTTTTTGATGCAGATTATGTTTTTCAGCCGGGTAAGGCCGACTGGCTGCGTCGTGGCACAGAGGCAACTCTTATTACCTATGGTTCAGTCACTCCTGCCTGTATGGAAGCCTGGCAGCTGTTAACAGACGCAGGAAAATCCGTTGGTGTTTTGAATATGGCTTCATTGCTGCCACTTGATACCGATGCTGTTGTAAAGGCGGCTAAAATTGGTCCTGTTGTAACGGTTGAGGATCACCATGTGGAAACCGGACTAGGTGCATCTGTTGCTGTTGCTCTCATGGAGCAGGGCATAACCACTAAACTTGAGCGGCTTGGAGTTAAACATTACGGCGGTTCAGGAAAACCTGTAGATTTGTATAAACTGCAGGGGCTGGATGGGGCATCTATTGCGGCAACGGTTGAAAAACTTATCTGAGAACGGTTGTTGTCTCTGCGTTTTTGGGGAGAAATGGTACTCAGGGGCGTTGAAAAATACAAAGCAACAGTAAGAACCCTAACAACCAAAAAACCAAAAAACCAAAAAAACCTTTTTCAATCTTTTGAAAAAGGTTTTTTGGTTCTGGTTTGCAACTGTACAATAAGGAATTATTTTTTATAAAATTTATGCGCGCCATATTGCGCCACATAGGTCATGCTCTCAGCCCATCCTGGATGCACATCCTGGCGGTGGTAAAAGGTAGCTCCATGGGTAAAATCTGGAGTGGTCATGGCCTTAATTGCTGTTTTCATACATTTGACAAAGGCATCGGTTTCTGTGGGTAGATACGAATCCTTTTGAAACGTCCAGCTGAACTGGTACGGTTCCCGCACTACTTCTTCAACACTTTCATGCTTGTTGGCAGCTCTGTTTAAGGTGACATGGGCAACTGCCAGCTGACCTATTTGTGGCTCGCTACGTGCTTCATGGTAAATATTTAATGTAAGCCAGAGTAACCCTTCAAGAAAACTCATAATATATAATCCTGTTTTGCAAAGTTATTTCCTTTTTAAAGGCATTTTCATCATCTCTCTACGGTAACCACTGCGCTGGGAAAAACAAGATGATAGCATCTGGAAAGATCGTTTTTACCCCATCAGCTCCTATAATGCATTAAAAAAAGTGTCTGGAACAAGAGACACTATTGTAAATTTGTGGGGTTTACCTTGACGCATCTCAATGACCAGAAAAAAAAGATA
>RKSL01000057.1 GCA_008633435.1 Candidatus Desulfobulbus rimicarensis
CTTACCTCCGAGCATTATTTTTTGAGCACGACGCAGAGATCGGACAAAAAGACCATTTTGGGACAGGCACGAGTAAAGATGTGGACTATTCCTGACCATCTTTTTGAGCGGCTTCAATAGCTTTTTTTAATGCTGCACGATGCACATAACCGGCATAATGAACTGGACTTTTTCCGGTAACGGGGTCAAAGCCACTGGGATTTGCCGAACAGCGATACTGGACTTCACGGGGAAGCGATGACATTGCCTCATCAATATCTCTGCCAATAATATGCTCAATAATTTCCCAGCTTGCACCGCAGGGAGCACCTCTTATGACCTCCAGTGAGGTGATTTTGTTATTTTCCAAAGTTATGTGATATTCAGGAAAACCAAACTGATTCCCATAATTCCCCAATCCCTGGTGTTTGCCCAGGCCACAGCAGGTAAAAGGAGTGAGCGCATCTTCATTTTTTTTCCCGGTAGAAACCACAGGAATTCCCTTGGCCTTGCAAAGAGTAACAAGATAATGGGAAAGATCAGGATGGGTGAGATAATCAAGCACAAGATCTGCCTGGAATTGATCAGAAATATATGTTTCAGGATCATCTACAAAATCTGGAAATGCCCCCCTTAGAGTAATAACTTCTGTGATCACAACTCCTGAGCCGTATGCTGCAATCCCTTTGATCTTTTGTTGACCTGAGCCATTTTGTTCAAAAACAACGATATCCATGGGGGTGACCTGTTTGCTGTTCTCTGGAAGAGTGATTATAGTTGAGTAAATTCATTCGCCACAACAGATAGCAAAGACTTCGAAGTAGAAAAATCGGTCACTGCGGTAAAATACGCTCGCAGGTGCTTCGACTTTCAGCGAAACTGAGAATCTTAAAAAGACTACGATACTCTTATGAAACTTGCAACCTCCAGCCAGATGCAAAAACTTGATGCGGCTGCCATTGATACTGTTGGCATTCCAGGGATAGTGCTCATGGAAAACGCCGGCAAGGGGACAGTAGACGCACTTGAGCATTCTTTCGGCCCGGTACAGGGCAAAACCGTACTCTGCTTTATCGGGCCGGGGAATAATGGCGGGGATGGCCTGGTTATTGCGCGTCATGTCATGCAACGAAAAGGACTCCCCTACCTTATTTATCTGATCGAGCCTGAAAAACTTAAAAATGATGCCCGGATTAATGCAAATATCTGTATAAACTTACACATCCCACACACTGTTTTCACAGACAATGATGAAATTTCCCAGCTGGAACAGCAGATAGCCGGTCTCCATTTTTCCCATCCAGTGCACTCTCTGGTTGACAGTCTTTTTGGTACAGGATTACGTCGCCCGCCTGAAGGCAGATTTGCCCGGATTATTTCTTGTATTAATTCCCTGGCTAACAGAAAAAAATGGCCGGTAATCGCCGTAGATATTCCTTCAGGGCTGAGTGCAGATACTGGCGAGCCACTTGGCTGTGCTGTTCGCGCTGATTTAAGTGTCACCTACGGCCTTGCCAAACCCGGCCATTTCCTGCACGGAGGAGCTACAGCAGGCAAGGTGGAAATCGTTGATATTGGTATCCCGCAGCAGGTAATAGATAACGCCTCCCTTCCTGGAAAACTTCTCGATAAAACCATTGGACATAAATTACTAAAAAGAAGTAAAAACAGTCATAAAGGTAGTTTCGGTCATCTGCTTATGCTGGCAGGATCCGAGGGAAAGACAGGGGCAGCTATTCTCTGTGCCCAGGCTGCACTGCGCTCAGGATGCGGCCTGGTCACCATGGGAGTACCCAGCCCCCTGAATCCTGTTTTTGAAATTTCCCTGCCTGAAGCCATGACAGTGCCTCTCAAGAACTCTTCTTCATTTTTACACATAGATGATTATGAGCAGATCATGGGACTGCTGGACAACAAAAACAGTCTTGTACTTGGCCCCGGCCTGGGAATGCATCCAAAAACAGCAGAATTGGTGAAAAAACTCTATTGCAAGGCAACATTGCCAATTGTCGTGGATGCAGATGCACTTAACCTGCTGGCGCAGGAGCCTGATTTGCTCAAGGCTCCCGGTGGTATCCGAATTCTTACTCCTCATCCCGGGGAGATGAGCCGACTGCTTAATACTGACACCTGCACAGTACAGCAAAACAGAATTCTTGCCGCATCATGGCTCAAGCACGACGAAATTACCACAGGCTTTGAAATAATCACTGTACTTAAAGGCGCAGGTACTGTTGTCTGTTCAAGCCAGGGCCAATGGGCCATAAACAGCAGTGGTAACAACGCGATGGCTACAGGGGGGATGGGCGATGTCCTTGCCGGACTCATAGCCGGATTAATTACCCAGGGGTATCGCCCCCAAGATGCGGCTCAACTCGGTGTGTACCTTCATGGCATGGCCGCAGATATGCTTTTACAGCGATCAGCTTGTGGGTTTCTGGCAAATGATGTGGCAACAAACCTGCCTGCAGCATATACTAGGTTGAGAAGACAGATTAATACCAACAAATAATTGAGGAATAATTATGTTAAAAGCTAAAGAACTCATGAGTTCAGAAATTATATCAGTAACCGAAAACACCTCAATACCTGAACTTGCCTCATTGCTTTCAACCCATAAGATCAACGGTGTTCTTGTGATGAACGATCATGATGAACTCATCGGTGTTGTCACAGAAAGTGACCTGATTGATCAAAACAAAAAAATACACATTCCTACAGTTCTGACCCTGCTTGATTCTTTTATCTACCTGGAACGACCTGGAAAAATGGAAGAAGAATTGAAGAAAATGACAGGAACCGTGGTCAAAGATATCATTTCAAAAGAGTTAATCACTGTACAGGAAGACACCCCTCTGGACGAACTGGCCACGATCATGGCTGAAAAAAAAGTCCATACCCTGCCGGTTCTGTCAGGAAAAAAACTGATCGGCGTCATTGGCAAGGCAGACATTATCAAGACCATTGCTCAAAAAAAATGAACACCGTGAATTGGCCATGACCAAGGCCAGAGCCATGCTGGTTTACCCGTTAATATCCTTGTACCATACCCAGCAGTTACGCCCTTTTTCTTTTGCTTTGTACATGGCAATATCTGCATGTCTCAACATTTCTTCGGCTTCGCTGCTGTCGTCAGGGCAAATGCTTATGCCGACACTTGCACCAATCGTACAGATATGATCTTTAACGTGAATGGGTTTATTAACGAGATAAATAATTTTCTGGGCAACAAGCTCAGTGCCGGCAATAGAATCGACACTTTCCAGTAGAATAACAAACTCATCCCCTCCTATTCTGCACATGGAATCAGAAGAACGGAGCATGGAACTTAACCGTGTGCCAACTTCAACTAAAACTTTGTCCCCAACATCATGGCCATAAGTGTCGTTAATAGGTTTAAAACGATCAAGATCAATAAATAACAAAAACAGTCGCCGATCAAACCGTTTGGCCAGGGCAATTGCCTGAGGAAGCCGTTTGTGAAAATAATTCCGGTTGGGTAAATTGGTCAGGGAATCGTGGTTTGCCATGAAACGTATAATTTCAGCAGCACGCTGACGCTCGGTGATATCCTGAAAAACGAGAACTGCACCATTGAGTTGATCACCTTTCAGTATGGGGGTTCCGCGAAAATCGATGGGAAAGCTTGAACCATCTTTCCGCAACAGTCGCATTTCGTCGTAATGAATGGAAGCAACCTGTTCTTTTTCCTTTAAAAAAGGGCAGCAATCCAAGTCAAATAATTCTGTACCCGGTTTTGACAGCTTGAAAATTTTCTTATAAGGTTGGCCAATCACTTCAGCTCGCTCATATTTGAGCATTTTCAGGGCTGCCGGGTTGATGTAGCTCACATTATTCTGTTCATCCAGGCCACAAATACCATTGGGAGCGGCATCAAGAATCTGCTCGTAATTCTTAGTCAAACTCTCAAGTTCGATTTTTGAACGATGGGAACCAATGATATAGCGTATCCGGTTTTTCAGTACTGCCCAGCGAATAGGCTTACGAATATAGTCAATGGCTCCTGCCTGGAATGATCGATCAACACTTTCCTCGCCGTCAAAGGCGGTGATCATCAGGACTGGAGGTGGATTTTTCACACTTTTGCAAAGTTGTTCACATACTTTTGGACCATCCATGCCAGGCATGGCGATATCAAGTATTACCAAATCAAAAGTTTCCTGCTGCACCCGATCCAAGGCCTGATAACCATCCACAGCGTCCACGACACTATATCCCTCTCCCTCGAGAAATTGGCGCAGCAACAGACGGATGACTTCATCGTCATCAACAATGAGCACGGCAGGGTTCAATCTTTGCACAACAACATACCCTCGAATAAAAAATTCTTAATTATTTATAAAGTATTGTGCAGTCATTCGAAAAATTAATCAAGTTGTTCCTCCAAAACTTTTTTTACATCTTCGGTATTGTGGAGGATTTTATCAAACTGCTGCCCAATTACTGCCAGCTGATTTTCACGCGCCATGGTTTCAGCCTCCGCACAAAGCTTTGCCAAGTGGTTTGCACCAAACTGACAGCAACTCCCTTTGAGGGTGTGAGCAACATTTTCAATAGCTTTACTGTCAAGATCTCTGACTGCTGCTTCAAGCTCAGCAAGACGACGGGGGAGAAGTCGAAGAAAAACCGTTATCACCGGCCTGATATCGCCGATATTATGACATAATTTATCAAGTGTGTCAAAGTTAATAACCTCACCGTTCGTCTCAGGATCTTCATCTTTTTTGGTTTGACGCGACGCAGATACACAAACATTGAGGGTGAAGCCCGGTAAATGCTCATCCAGCTTTTTCTGCAGTTCATTGGTGTCCAGTGGCTTGAGCAGATAATCATCCATGCCCACAGCAAGGCATCGGTTTTTTGCTTCTTTTGTTGCATCGGCAGTCAGGGCAACAATGACAGTTCCAGGCATGTTCTGTCTTTTAAACTGTTTCCGAATTGCAAGTGTTGCTTCAAAGCCGTCCATAACAGGCATACGACAGTCCATTAAAATGAGATCAAAAAACTGTTGACGACAACACTGTACTGCCTGTTCACCATTATCTGCTACGACCACTGTAGAATTGGTTTTCTTTAATATTTCACTCATCACCATTCTGTTGACTTCGTTATCATCAACAAGAAGAATACGCGCAGTTTTCATACTACCAGTTACTGCCAGGTTTTCTGCTTGTTGATCAGGTACGACCAGGTGCTGCTTCTTTCCACCTTCAGACCCTGCCATACGCAGAATAAAACTAAATGAACTCCCCTTGCCGTCTTCAGAAGTAAAGCTCAGTGTCCCCCCCATTAATTCGACAAGTTTTTTACAAATAGTCAACCCAAGACCTGTCCCTTCATATTGGCGACTGGCAGAACTGTCAACCTGGGAAAATGGATCAAATAACGTTGACTGTTTTTCTTCTTGAATACCTATACCACTGTCAATAACAGTAAATCGTATCCATTCATTTTCAGCATCATCAACAGATACATTAAGTAACACAGACCCTTTATCAGTAAATTTAATTGCATTACCAAGTAAATTTATCAAAACCTGACGGATACGGTACGCATCTCCGTGGTATGTACTGCATAAACGTGGATCAAGAATCAACCCGACTTCCAGTTCTTTACGTTTACCTGATATTTTGTAGACCTCAATAAGTTCATTTAAAAGCTCTTTCAGATCAAAGTCTTTCATCTCAAGGGTCATTTTATCTGCCTCAATTTTGCTGAAATCAAGCAAACTGTTTAACAATGTCAGCAGACTTTGGGCTGAGGAGTGAATAAGTGAGGCAAAATGTTCCTGACGTGGAGCAAGCTCTGTCTCAAGCAGGAGTTCGCACAGACCGATAACACCGTTCATCGGTGTCCTGATTTCATGGCTTATCATGGCCAGAAAATCAGATTTTGCCTGACTGTCGGCATCGGCCTGACGGGCTTTACCGGCAAGAAGGTTGACCTGATGTTCCAGTCGGGTAATTTTATCTATAAGTAGCTGTTCCTTTTCAGGAAGCATATCAAAATAACCTCAACTGTTTTGCGGTTGTTTTTTTTCTGCGCTTTCCAGCATACATTGGCACAGGACTGAAAAACCGTTCAGGAATATCTGCAATAAAACACGAGGGAAAGGTTTTTTGCTGACCGGAAATACCTGTTCTTGTACCCGCCGATGTCAGGTAAAGAACCTGACCGGCCCTGGTCACACCAACAAAAAACAGCCGACGTTCTTCCTGCATCAATGATTCTCCTGTTGCTTGAGAGACTTTTCCCCTGGGAGCCAGGGGTAATAAACCATCTTCACATCCAGCGACAAAAACAGCAGCAAACTCCAGACCTTTAGCTGCATGTAAGGTTGCCAGCACAACAGCTTCTGCCCGATCATCATAGACAACACTGTACTGATAACGGCGAATATGCTCTGCAAATGCCTGTAAAGAAGGTGTTGAAACTGCCATTGCCCTGAGCCGGATCAGATCAGTATCTTCCGTATCAAGGGCATACCACTCCAGCAGATAATCTACAGCAGCGGCAACGTCATGGGAATCAGCCCACTGCTGACATTCTACAATTGTTTGGGTAAACTGTGAAAGTTTTTCTTTCATCCCCGGGGTAAGAGTATCAGCATGGCTGGTTATTTCGGCAAGCGGGTCAGGGCTGTTGTCTTCAATACACGCAGCAACACGTTGCAGAGTTTTCCTGCCAATCCCTTTTTCATTCGACAACAAAAAAATACATTCGGCCTTGTCAATCCTTCCGGCTGCAAGCAGCAGGGTCAACGTCACTCTTTTTGCCTGGCCATTCAGGAAAAAAGGCTTTAAATCGACCAACTGGCAAGGAATAGAGCGTTTTCCCAGGGCATCGGCAATGATCTTTGCCTGTTTCGCTGTACGGTAAAGAATCGCAATGTCTGACAAGGCAAAATCGCCACCCCCTTCGTCAAGCTGATCAATTTCCCGATGGGAAGTCCCCCCAATAAGCCCTTGAATCTGGGTAGCTATAAAGGCTGCCTCTTCTGAGGGATCGGCTGCAATGTGACGATAGAGCACACCGGAATGACTATTTTCTGCTTTGACTCCAGGAGGTTGTTCTGTAGTCTTTCTGGACGTATCCGCTGCAATCAGATGACTGGCCGCATCAATTAAGACCTTACCGCTGCGGTAATTATTCCGCAGGTAATGCACCTGAGCCTCTGTTTTTCGAATAAATTTGTCAAACCATTGAGGCCTGGAGCCCCGGAAACCATAAATTGCCTGGTCAGGATCACCTATGGCAAAAACATGCACCTTTTTTGAAAGCTGCCACACCAGCTCAAACTGCCCGGCATTAAGATCTTGAAACTCATCCACCAGTAAATGTTTTGCCGCAGCCCGTACCATGTCCTCAAATGTTTGATCGCCTTTCATTAAGGCGGTGCAGGTTGGGACGATTTCGTCCAGGTCTATGAGTTGTTCTTTTCTGAGCGCATTAAAATAAGGGCGAATCGCATCGGGATAAGGCAGGGAAAGGCAGCGCTGATCAGCTAAAAACAGCGCTGTTTCTTGCTGGATTTCCTTGAGTCCGGACGCAGAATACTCAGGAAAAACTCTTTTAAACAAACGTACCCGCATCTCCGGGCTGATAATCTGTACCAATGGAAATCGTTTGCGCAACCAGTGCAGACAATAACCGTGAAAGGTACTGACCCGAACATCTTTATCTTGCACATCAGCTCCGGCCAGTCGTTGCCGGAGTTCATCTGCAGCTTTATTGGTAAAGGTAATAACTGTTATTGATTCCTGCCCATCTGCCAGCAACCGCAACGTCCGTTGCACCAGGGTATGCGTTTTGCCGGTTCCTGGCCCTGCTTTAACAATAATGCAGGGGGCATCACTTGCAACCGCAGCCTGTTGTTCTGCATTAAGGCATGTCAAAAGCTGTCGGCCAGAACGAGACTTTTTCCGGCTGAATACCGGCTTAGGATATGCTTTTTTTTTACGCGGTTTTGCCGGGGTAATGCCAAAAAGATTAAGCTGGCCGCCAAGGGATGCACGTTCATCGTCTGCAAACACTTTAATAATCCCAAATTCGCCATCAAATCCGGGTTTACGGATGACCCTGTTCTCACGGATTCTTTTCACTGCTTCAGCAAGCATTGGAGATGCAGTTGCCAGCTCTGTGAGCGGAGTATGGATAAGGATATCAAATTCCGAACCAAAACTGTTAATCAGCTGTCCATAGACATTGGCAACCTTTTTAGTGGCAGGACCGACATTGAAGAGTTCGCCCAGCACTTCAGGCAGCGGAATTAAACTATGCACCCCTGGAGAACCATCCGGATATTTTGGCTCGTCCCGATCCGCCAGCTCCATCACTCTGTACAAGACCCCAATGGTAAGCGGTTTACCGCATTGGGGGCAGAGCCCTTTGCCTTGAACCGTCTGATAGGGTTTCAGACAAACCCCGCATCGACGATGGCCATCACAATGATACTTGCCTTCTTCAGGATAAAATTCAATTGTTGCGACAAACTGCTGCTCACCGTCCTCTTGCTGTGGCTGCCGTATAGCCTCGCGCATGGAAAAAAAATCAAAGCCTGTAGAAAATACATTGGCCTCTCTGCCAAGTTTTGCAGGGGAGTGACAGTCTGAATTGGAAATCAGGGTGAAACGATCAAGTGCTGATATACATCGGTTCATTTCAGGATCAGAGGAGAGACCGGTTTCCAGAGCAAAAATTTCACTGCTTAAATCCCCAAAGCATTCTGTTATGTCGTCAAATCCTGATTTAGAACCAAACAGCGAAAACCATGGTGTCCAGATATGGGCCGGCACCAGAAAACCCTCTGTAGCATTGTCAAGTAAGATCTCCAGCAGAATCTGAGCGTCAAGCCCCAGAATCGGCCGGCCATCGGATTCAAGATTGCCAATACCGGCAAGTGTGGTATTGATCCGGCGGACTGCATCAAAATCCGGGGCAAAAAGAATATTATGTATTTTTCGAACCTTACCGCCTCTTTTATATATAGAACTGATTTCTGCACTGAGCACAAAGCGAATCCCTGAAGTGTCAGGTTGAACACCTGGAGGCAACACAGAAGCAAGTTCGGCAAAAGGGGGTGGATTTTTCAACCGGAAAAATCCGGGTTCTGCAGGTTCAAGCTGTTCGATGAGATGGGAAAACCAGAGCGGATGGGTAAAATCACCAGTACCGACAACCTGAATTCCCTTGATTGCCGCCCAGCAGGCCAGGCCGTGGAGGTTACTCGCCTTGCTCGTGGCTCTTGAGTAGAGAGAATGAATATGAAGATCAGCAATATATGACGTGCTACTCACCCTTAATCCTGTTGTGTTCCATGGGGTTTATGTAAGTAGAGGCGATTGGATACAATATAGTCAAGCACACCCGGCGCAATGCTTTCCGGATGGTTACCGGCTTTAAGCTGGTTGCGTATTTCTGAAGAAGAAACCGCAGCATTGCACCCGTCAAGATAATACATTGAAGCTCCATCGCTTCGCTGCCAGTGCATTTTTTCGCTGTTTTGGCACATAAACTCACCGGGCAAATTGTTAATGGCTTCAGTCACACGGGAAAGATCAACGCCCGGACGGGAAACAACAACAAAGTCAGTCAGTTCAAAAAGTCGTTGATACCTGTACCAGAGATGCAGCTCAATCAGAGAATCCGCTCCAATAATAAAAAACAGCTTTGTATTGCTCTCCCCTGTTTGCTGTTTCAGTCTGAACAGTGTATCCACGGTATAAGATGGCGATTCCCTCTCACCTTCCAGTAGAGAAACTGTAAAATTTTGCCTGCATTCCTGCAAGGCAATTTCAAGCATGGCCACCCGGTGGGTAAAACTGACAGCAGTACTCCGTTTATGCGGAGGATCAGCCGCTGGAATAAAAACCACCTCCGCAAGACTGAGGTGTTGTGCTGCATGGCGCGCAACAGCAAGATGACCGGCATGTACAGGATCAAAAGTTCCACCAAACAGGCCAAGGCGTTTTTTACCCACAATACTCACCAGAGCTACGCCCGAACCTCCCCCTGGCCATAGACAATAAATTTACGGGTGGTCAGTTCTTCCAGACCCATGGGGCCATATGCATGGAGTTTTGTCGTGGAAATACCGATTTCTGCCCCCAGGCCGAACTGTCCGCCATCATTAAACCGGGTGGAAGCATTGACCATTACCGCAGAGGCATCAACCTGCTGCAGGAAACGCTGGCTGTTTGAATAAGACCTGGTAACAATGACCTCGGTATGTTGCGAGCCATACTCGGCAATATAGGCCATGGCCTCATCCATATCATCAACCACCCGGACAATCATCTCCAAATCAAGAAACTCTGTCCCCCAGTCTGTATCAGCTGCCCGGTGTATCTCAGGCACAAGAGCGCAACTGCGCGCACACCCCTTTAAAACAACCCCGGCATCGAGTAATGCTGTGGCTGCAGCAGGAAGAAATTCGGCGGCAATATCCTTATGAATCAATACCCCTTCAAGGGCGTTGCAGACCCCTGGACGCTGGGTTTTACCATTCATCACAATATCAACGCCCATGGCCACATCAGCATCTTTATCCACATACACATGGCAGACACCTTTATAATGCTTGAGTACCGGAATTCTTGAGGTCTCGGTGACAAAACGGATCAGCCCCTCTCCCCCCCGGGGAATAATCACGTCAATATACTCCTCCTGGGCGAGCATTGTGGTTACTCCGTGGCGATCAGTAACCCCAATAACCTGCACCGCCTCCCTGGCCACGCCATGACTGACCAGCACCTGCTGCAACAATTTGGCCAGAGCCAGATTGGAAAAAATTGCCTCAGAGCCACCCCGCAACAACACCCCGTTACCGGCTTTAAGACACAGAGCCGCAGCATCAATA
>RKSL01000058.1 GCA_008633435.1 Candidatus Desulfobulbus rimicarensis
CGGCTGACTTGCTGATTTCAGCCATCACAGCAGATGGTACTCAGCAAAGGAGAAGTACCCGGCGTAAATCATAAGTACAAACTGTAAAAAATGCAGGGCACGTCTGATGTGGAGGGCACAAAACTGCTGTGACTGGCACCCATTAGGCGTGGTGACCATCTGCAGCAGGCGAGCCCTGTGACTTTTTACCAGCAGACGGCTTGTACAATATGCGAGCCAAACCTGTTTCGCCCGGCTCCCGGGATCGACAGTTATGGTATCCCTGAGATGAAGCTGGCTGGATTTCAGGGAAAACCAGCCTAGTATAAAAAGCAGGGAGATTCCCACAGATTTTCATCTGCAAAAAGAACGCTCCCTGCTGCCTGAGGCTACGCCTTCACAAATTTATTCTTATATTCAGTCCTAAGCTCAACATACCATTTAGGCTCAGCCGGCCATGGATTCAGTTTAGAGAGCGCATCTCCCGGATATGCTTCTGTAAAATTGTTCCGGTATTGTGCCCCTGCATATCTGTCAGCTCCTTTTACTGCTGAATTATAACCGTGTGTATCAATGGCTTTACCTGCTGGAGCCGGCTCAAAACAAAATTTGGCAAATTCATATGCCTGCTCAAGATTTTTCGCATCCTTAGGCAGTGCGATACCATCTACCCAGGCGAGCGCACCCTCTTTTGGTGCCTGGTAGGTAACTGGTTTTCCAGAGGTTTTCAGTGCCAGCGGCGGGCCACCCCAGGTTTGGCCAAGTATAATAAAGGATATTCGCGTACTTATTCATAAAGCACCATTCTCCTTTCCCGAATCATCCGGAAACGAAGCACATGATTGATAGGAATCCTGCCAATGAAATGGAGGAAAAATCATATGCAATGTCCTCGATCATCGAAAAATAAAAATGATCCGTCAAGAGCCGGATGGGGATATTCTACTTTTACTCTGGATCCTGATGAGTATCGAAGCAGGCAAGTGTGAACAACGGTGATATCTGGAGAAATTCACTGATACTACAAAAAAGTTGTAATTTTTTCTCGATGTCAATGGATTGCCCCGGACAGCAAAAAGCCCGCAAACCGTTGTCGGTTGCGGGCTTAATGGGTTTTGTCGGACTGGGCTGGACTGTTCAAATGGTGGAGGTGCCGGGAGTTGAACCCGGGTCCGGAAATACTCCCCTCACGTATCTACATGCTTAGTTCCAGGTTTAAATCTCGCACCCTGCTCTCACCCGGAACGTGGGATTGCCGGGTGCCAGCCTGCTGAAGTCTCGTCAACCTGCCGACAGGCACGGCGGGTTGACCAGCCCGAAGAGTCGACGCTTTACTCCGGCCTTACGGGCGCGGACCGGGAAAGCGGCAAAGCAGACTATGCTGCCATTGCGTAATTATAATCGTCAGCGATTATATTTAAGTTTCCATCAAGTTTACGAGCTGACAGAACACTCGGCATGCAACGTTGAGCTTTTATATCCCCGTCGAATCCGTTTCACCCCCATGTTTTTTGTTTTTTCTTCGTTTCTGCGGTTATCGTCTGCCGTGTAAATCACGCTGCAGATCGCGATTGGACTGCTTTTCTTTTAAAGCCGCCCGTTTATCGTAGAGCTTTTTGCCACGGGCAAGGCCTATCTCGACCTTTGCCTTACCATTGTTGATAAAGTATATCTTGAGGGGAATTAAGGCAACCCCCTTTTCGTTTAATTTACCAATCAGTTTGCGCAGCTCCCGTTTATGGAGGAGCAGTTTACGCACCCGCAACGGGTCTGTCAGCGAATGAGTGGCAAAGGCATAGGGCGAAATATGGACGTTATACAAAAATAATTCGCCATCTTTAAGCCGGGCGTAGCCGTCTTTTATGTTGGCCCGTCCCGCTCGCAGAGATTTTACCTCGGGCCCGGTAAGGACAATGCCCGCTTCCATGGTTTTATCAATATGATAATCATGGAACGCCTTTTTATTTTTACAGACAATTTTCATACTTGAGAAATAACCATTACTTACATAACTGGCAAGGACTTAACATGAATAATTTTTTCAGCTGTCTCCTGTAACCCGCAGAACTTCGTCAATGGTGGTCAGGCCGCTGCGTACTTTTTGCCATGCATCTTCGCGCAGGGTGGTCATTCCTTCGCGGATTGCCACTTCACGCAGCTGGGCATCTGTTGCCTTTTCCATGACCAGCCGTTTGATTTTATCGGACATGGGGAAAATCTCAAAGACACCGAGTCTGCCGGAATATCCTGTGCCACGACATTCTTTACATCCCTTGCCACGTCGCAAAGTGGTTTTTCCTTCTCCTGTAACGGGAAAGCCCATTCTCTGTAGATCAGTATTGTTGACTTCATAGGGCTCAATACAATGGCGGCAGATTTTACGCACCAGCCGTTGCGCCAATGCGCCGAGCATGGTCGAGCCTATTAGAAAAGGCTCCAGTCCGAGGTCTTCCAAACGGATAATTGAAGATACTGCATCATTGGTATGCAGGGTTGAAAACACAAGATGACCGGTAAGGGCGGCCTGCACTGCGTGGGTGGCAGTGTCCAGATCACGAATCTCACCAATCATGATGATGTCTGGATCCTGGCGGAGAATATTTCTCAGGATGGTGGAAAAGGTGACATCAATCTGTTCCTGCACCGCTATCTGATTAAAATCTTCATGAACCATTTCCACCGGATCTTCAACGGTAATGATGTTTTTTTCGGGTGTGGCAATTTGTTTGAGGGTCGAATAAAGGGTGGTTGACTTACCACTGCCGGTGGGGCCGGTAACCAGGACAATGCCGTGCGGCGCGCCCATGAAACTGTTGTAGACAACCCGGTCACGCCTGGAAAAGCCAAGCCCGTCAAGATCCTGAAAAATGACATCCGGGTCAAGAATACGCATAACGGTTTTTTCGCCAAAGGCAACAGGGACAGTGGATACACGCAGCTCAGCATCTTTACCGGTTTGTCTGCCGATTTTTATTCTACCGTCCTGGGGGCGTCGTTTTTCGGCAATATCCATGCGGGCCAGCCCCTTGATACGGGAGGTAATTGCCGCGTGAACCGCCTTTGGCAGCTTGTAAATAGTGTGTAATACCCCGTCAATCCGGTATCTGACCAGGCAGCTGTCACGTTTGGGCTCGACATGAATATCACTTGCCTTCTGCTCCAGGGCATAATGGAAGAGATGATTAACCGCGGATTTGATATGCTGATCAGACGAGCTGAGCTCCTGGCCGCTGGAAAGCTTCACATATTGTTCAAGGTTACCCACATCCACAGTCGAAGTGCCGGTGGGTGCGGTAAACTGATTTTCAGCAGCAGAGATTGAGTGTTGAAAACCAAAAAATTCGGCCAGTATTTTTTTGATTTCAGTACGGGTACTTAAATATGGCCTGATTTTTACCTGGTTGACCCGCTCGATATCTTTAAGCACCGAATCATTGTCAGGATGGTATATAACAACTTCAAGTATCCCGTTTTCCTGGGAAAAAGGTAGGATGAGATGGTTGATTGCATAGGATCTGGAAATTGTTTTGGTGACCGTGTTAATGTCGAGCTCAAGTGGATCGAGTTTTTTAAAGGGAATATGCAACGCCCGGCTCACCGCCCGCATAATCATCTCTTCGGTGATAAAGCTGTTTGTCTTATTTTCAACTTTTAAGTTGAGAGAGGCCGTTATATCTACGAGATCTGGAAAACCTTTGCCCATTTTATGGACATCGTTCTGCCTGCGGCCTCCTTTGTCCCTGAGCAGTTTCTGCCGTTGTTTGCCCTTGTGGAGAATAATGAATTTCCGTTGTTGTTCACTGATAACCTTTTGTTTAACCAGGATATCAAGAAGTGCATCGCTACCAAGTAGATCCATGGGAATATATGGGTAAAGGGTTGTAACAGTTCACCGCTATTGGCAACCACCTTGAATTGCCGGTGTTTTTGGTAAACGTTCAGCAGTGCATCAGATGTACGTGCTCCCCGTGACTGGCTGTCTATAGCCCGCTATGCGGGCAGTCGCGAGCGCGTGTAGATGGCGTACTGTTGAACTTTTACAAAAGGTTCGCGTGAAGCTGAAGGATTATTTCTATTTTGCCCCTGGTGGCTGCCAGAAGCAAGAAAATAAATGGTTTATTTGCAAGTTGCGACATCTGCAATGAAAATCTGAAAGACCAATATCGAAATTTGGTAATCGTTCACCAGCCCCCTCGCTTCGTCCGATCAGGTCTCCTCGCATAGGCGGGATACAGCTCCCTTGGTGAACGGTTCCGAAATTTGAAACGATTTCAAGTGGTACAATAATTAAAACGGATAATTTGCAAGTTGCCATGCCGCAGAGACAGGCTGTCATGGTTCGAAGTCTTTTCTCTTTGTTATGGCTGGTGAGTAGTGTTCAGCTCTACGCAGTTTCTTTTTCAAGGCATCCTTAAGGGAGTTTCAGAGCAATCCCCTGTGGCGTGTCGGTCACGGTGATCCCCAGGGGCTGAAGCAGCTGAAAAAGAGGGCGACCAAAATAAAACATTTCCTGTTCAACAGAAAGCCCATGGCTGCGGGTTGCCCTTGCACGCAGATTCAGGTCTACGCTCACCAGGTTGCCAAGGGTAGTACGTGTTGTGTTGCGATTGTTGGCAATCTTTTGGCTCAGGTTGACAAGATCGGGGCAGGGGCAGCGTTGTTCGTGCTCAGTTACCAGGGGGCGCATGGGGTCGTCCTGGGCGATGATATCATGTCGTGAGAGCAGATGTTTTCCGGTAATGGCAAGAAGCGCCTCTGGAGCTGTGCAGTCAAAAAGGCCGCAGGCCACAGGGCGGTTGCCGTAAAGAGTACAGGCCGCCGCATCGTTGTCATAGAACTGACAGCACCAGCTCCCTTTGCTGCCGGCAAGTTTGAGAAATTCGTTATTGACCGGTTCTGGAGTATGGGAAAAGGGCTGAAATGCCAGTTCGCCTTGGCGAATGGTGATGAGCTGTTCACGCTGCAGAAAACCATTGTCCAGCAGGTGTTTGTCCTGAGTGTGCAGTGCTGGCCCTCCCTGTTTGCAGCAGGAACCACAGCGGTCACAGCATGTTTTTGTTTGCCTGGTCGCAGGTTTTTTCATGGCTGTAACCTGAAATTTTTGGTGTTTGGATGGCCGGTGTCTGCATACAAGGGAATTCTGTTTTGAATGCCTCAAATATATACATGAACAAGTAAAAAAGTAAAAAAACAAAAAAACAAAAAAAATGACAAGGCAATAATCAGCCCATGAGCTCTGTGCTTAAATAACGCTCTCCAGTATCTGGTAAAATAGTGACAATGGTTTTGCCACTATTATCAGGGGTAGCACCAAGCTGGATGGCAGCGGCCATTGCAGCTCCCGATGAAATTCCGCAGAGAATGCCCTCTTTTTCTGCCAGCAGGCGAGCTGTCTTCATTGCCTGACTGCTGTTCACCCGGATAATTTCATCAATGATCTCCTGGTTAAGCACTTCCGGAATAAATCCCGCTCCAATACCCTGGATTTTGTGTGGACCGGGAAGGCCGCCTGAAAGTACCGGAGATTCGTCCGGTTCAACGGCAACTATCGTGAGTTGCGGGTTTTGTTTTTTTAAAAATTCGCCCGTGCCGGTGATGGTGCCTCCAGTCCCCACACCCGCGACCAGGATATCCACCTTACCGTCTGTCTGCTGCCAGATTTCAGGGCCGGTGGTACGTCTATGTATGGCAGGGTTTGCCGGATTGGAAAACTGACCGGGCGACCAGCCTGGTGAAATTTCAGCAAGCAGCTCTTCAGCGCGGCTGATTGCCCCTTTCATGCCCGATGCTCCCGGGGTAAGAACCAGTTCTGCGCCAAGATATTTGAGAAGGGTGCGTCGTTCTCTGCTCATGGTTTCGGGCATGGTCAAAACAAGATGGTAGCCCCTTGCCGCGCAGACAAAGGCAAGGCCTATTCCGGTGTTGCCGGAGGTGGGCTCAATGATCGTGGTTTCTGCAGAAAGCAGGCCATCCTGTTCGGCCTGGTCAATCATGGCCACGGCGATGCGGTCTTTGACGCTGCCAAGAGGGTTTCCTGATTCCATCTTGGCCACAATGGTTGCATGACTGTTGCTGGTGCAACTGTTTATCCGTATGAGCGGAGTGTTGCCGATACTGGCGGCCAGGTTGTGATAAATTGTCATTGTTGTTCTCCTTTCGTCTGTTTGCCGATATAGACCAGCTCTGGCTGTTTCAGGAGTACCTTGGTATCGGGGCTGATACTCTCGGTCAGCCAGACATTACCCCCGACAATGGAACGTGCGCCGATAACTGTTTCACCCCCGAGAATGGTGGCGTTGGCATAGATAATCACGTCATCTTGGATAGTGGGATGTCGTCTGGTGTTTTTGAGCAGTTTTCCCGCGCCTTTGGGCAGAGAGAGTGCGCCAAGGGTCACGCCCTGATAGAGTCGTACCCGACTGCCTATGGTTGAGGTGGCACCGATGACCACCCCGGCCCCATGGTCAATGAAAAAGGAATCATCTATGGCCGCGCCGGGATGGATATCAATGGCTGTTTTATGGTACGCGTATTCACTCATAATGCGGGGGATGATCGGTACTTCCAGTTGAATAAGTTTATGAGCCAGCCGATACACAAAAACAGCAAACAGGCCGGGATAGCTGAAAATAACCTCGTCGGCATTGGCGGCTGCCGGGTCACCTTCAAGGGTCGCGCGAATGTCGGATTCCAGCAGCTCCCGGATTTCGGGGAGGGCGCGAATGAATTCTCCGGCAATATGGTCACTGCGTTCACCGCATTGACTGCATGTCTGGTTGTGGCGAAAGCAGTCGTGGCGAATGGCAGAGCTGACCTGGTGTGCCAGGGTTTCATAAAAAACCGTGAGGTTCTGTCCCAAATGATATTCGAGGCTGGTGGGGCTGAGATTCATGGGGGTAAAATAGCCGGGAAAGAGAATCCGCTGCGCTTGGAGAACCAGATCAACAACCTCCTGTTTAGAAGGAATCGGCACCGGCTCAATATGACTTGACCATTTTTTGGAGATAAAACCACTGACCAGCTGGTCTACCACTCCTGGAATATAATCAAAAACCAGTCGTGACGGCTGCAGATCAGAATTGCATTCTCCAGAATCAACTTCCTTTTTACCCATAATATTCCCCAAGTAACCAGTCTGTATGAATCCGAGCTAGTGTCTGTCCCCAAATGGTCTTTTTGTCCGATCTCTGCGTCATGCGAAAAAATAATGCCGGGAATATCCGGCCTGGGCTTATTTTTTTGCAATCCTCGGAGTCTCACGTCAGTCGTTTACCTGACCTCGAACAAAAATACTCATTTTTGGACAGACACGAGCCAGCGCCATACTCATTTATTTACGTTCATAAATGAATATGGTGTGCTCACCTTTTCTCGGAAACCTTCAGCAAACAATGCACTGTATAAACCACAATGTATCACTTAATTCGAGAAAAGCAACCCGCTGTTTTTTCTTGTTTCACCAAGTAGCGGATGCTATCATCTTTTGTATCGGCTATACTACCACAAAATGAAAAAACTCGGCCAACCAGCATGGCTGCCTCGCAGGTGTTGCCAGACGATTTTTTGCAATCCACGGATGAATCGATACATAATCTGAATCATATCCAAATCAAATGTGTACATTCCGGCAGTAAGAGTTACAGCTCCTGTTCCTGCTGGTATAATGGAAAAGACCAAAAACCAAAAACCAAAAAACAAAAAAAGCGAAAAGGAACATCGTGAAAATTTTAACAGCTCCCCACATGGAGCGTTGCATTGGCTGCCATTCCTGCGCCCTTGCCTGTGCCCGTCTGGTTCATAAACGGCTCTCCTGGGAAACAGCCGGAATCCGTATCCATTCCACCGGGGGGTTATCCTCTGGTTTTGCGGCAATTCGCTGTCTTGCCTGCCTGGAAGCACCCTGTGTGGATGCCTGCCCGACAGGTGCCATGGCACAGCGTAAAGGAGGTGGCGTGATATATCGTAAAAAGCTGTGTATTCAATGCGGGGAATGCGCTGCCGCCTGTCCGGTTGAGGGGATTTTACAGGATCGGGATGGCAGCATTTATGTCTGTATTCAATGTGGCCAGTGTGTGGATTTCTGTCCCCATGACTGTCTTGTGATGCGTGATCCTGAAACCGTTACACCAGGAGAGGTGATTGGATGACCAATGATTTTTTCAGAGTGCTGGAAGTCAATTTAAGCACTGGACAGAGCAGGCTGCATCAGATTGACGGCAGAACCACCGCCATTGGCGGATCAGGGCTGGCCGCATTGCTGTTTTCCCGTTTTGGTCGGGTGGATCTGTCCTGGCGGGAAGAGGAACAACCCTTTATCCTGACCATTGGCCCGCTGACCGGGGCTTTCCCGCTGATGAGTAAAACCGTGGCAGCGTTTAAAAGTCCGTATCACGATCAGTACACAGAAAGCCATGCCGGCGGGCGCAGTGCACTTGCCCTGAAGTTTGCAGGTCTTGATGCTCTGGTACTCATCGGACGGGCCAAGACGCTGTCATCGCTTGAAATCGGCTCCCGCAGTATTGCGATAAAGGATGTTGCCTTTATGCAGGGCATGGACGCCTATGCAGCCGGAAAACTGTTGCGACGCACCAGTAAGGGTGGGTCAGGGCATCGTTCCATTCTGCGTATCGGTCCTGCAGGAGAGATCGGCTCGGCCATGGCCTGTATCAATGCTGATACCTATCGACATTTTGGCCGACTGGGCGGCGGTGCAGTGCTTGGTAATAAAAATATCAAAGGAATCATTATCCAGGGTGATGGTGGGTTTGAGTTACCATCAGACAATGGCTATAAAAAATTATTTGCCAAGGTCTACAGTCAGGTAACAGGCACCAAAATGATGCAGAAATATCACAGCCTTGGCACCCCGGCTAACATGCAGTCACTGGATGATCTGCAATCGTTGCCCTGGCGCAATCTCCAGCAGAGCTCTGATCCCGAAGGCATACAGGGCATTAATGGCCAGCGTTTTGCCGATGATGCCCTGTTGCGTAACGGTGCCTGTTCGGGCTGTCCGGTGGGGTGTATTCATATTGGCTATGTTCGGGAAAAGTTTTCTGAAGACAACCGTTATATTTACAGGCAGGTGGCTTATGATTATGAACCGCTTTTTTCCTGCGGCTCCATGCTGGGCATTACTGATGCCTTTGCGGTCTTGAATGTTATGGATGTGTTTGAAAAAGTCTCACTTGATTCCATGTCCGGCGGGGTGGCTCTGGCCTGGGCAACCGAGGCGCTTGAGCGCGGTATAATTTCAGAAAAAGAAACCGTGGTGCCGCTGGCCTTTGGAGATGCAGAAGGCTATAGGCAAGCCGCGCATCTGCTGGGCACCGGTGCCAATGCGTTTTACCTTCTCCTTGGCCAGGGAACCCTTGCTGCGGCCCGGCAATATGGCGGTGAGGATTTTGCCTGTGTGCTTGGTCAGGAAATGGCCGGTTATGCAACTGGTGAGCTCTTTTTTGCAGCCCAGTCCCTTGGCTTTCGTCATTCACATCTGGACACAGGCGGGTATTCGTATGACCAGAAGCATGCTGAGAGAGATGTGGAAAAGGCGACAGCATTTCTTCTTGATGATGAACCGGGACGGTGTCTGTTGACTTCCATGGTCAGCTGTCTGTTTGCCCGTTCGGTATACACCCCGGAAGTGCTGGCGGATTGTCTGTCGTCCCTCGGGTTTGATGCTGTGGCAACAGATCTTGATGTGTCGGGAGAGCGCATTCGCCGGCATCGCTGGCAGCTTCGGTTTGCCAGCGGATTTGTTCCGGAAGAGGTTGTTCTGCCCAAACGGTATTACAAGGTAAACACCTGGAAAGGAGCAATTGACGGCCAATATCTTGATGCCTTGCGCCGTGAATATGGCAGACGGCTATGTGCATTTGCTGCCCCTGATACTCCGGCTGATGAGGGCTGATTTTTAAGAAATTTGTTGTTGCTGAAACGTTCAATTGAGCTGAAAGATACATCACCTGTGAGCTGGTCACGTCGCAGTGGCCGACTTGCATATTTCGAGGTTTTAGCTATCTGTTATGACTGGCGATTATGGCTTAGCTATGCCAGTTTACCTGGAGTAATACCCACAATGACAGTACATAAATTACCTGCGAGCAGGACAAAAATTGTTGCCACAGTAGGGCCAGCGTCAGCCAGTGTGGAGACGCTTACAGCCATGATCAATGCAGGTATGAATGTGGCCAGGCTTAATTTTTCCCATGGTGAATTTGCAAACCATGCCCGAACCATTGCCGCTATTCGCCGGGCAGCAGAGCTGGCCCATCACCGGGTGGCAATAATGGCGGATCTGCCCGGCCCCAAAATGCGGGTTGGCAACATTGCGAACAGCCCGGTCCTGCTGGAAAACGGTAGCCGATTTATGCTGAGCTCCCGGGAAATCACAGGCAATGCCAGCCAGGTTTCCATGAGCTATCCCCAGTTATCCCGGGTGGTGCATCCCGGTGATACCTTATTTTTAAACGATGGTTTTATTCAGCTGCGGGTTGAAAATGTTGAGGGCGAAGATGTGCATTGCCGGGTGCAGGTTGGGGGAGAGCTGTCGTCTCATAAAGGGTTGAATCTCCCCGGAATTGATCTTGGCGAGTCTGCGTTTACCAGCCAGGATCATGCCGGGTTGGCCTTTGCCAGAGAGCAGGGGCTTGACGCGGTCAGCCAGTCTTTTGTGTCAACGGCAGAGGATATTCATGCTCTGCGGGACGCTGCGGCAGCCATGGGATATTTTCCTTTTGTTATTGCAAAGATTGAGCGTTCAGCAGCCCTGGAAAATTATGAGGAAATTCTTGCGGCAACCGATGGGATTATGATTGCCCGCGGTGATCTGGGGGTGGAGATTCCCATTGAAGAAATAGCTGTGGTGCAGAAAGGGTTGATGGTCCAGGCAAATCTTCACGGAAAGCCGGTGATAACCGCCACCCAGATGCTGGAGTCCATGATTCATAACCGTCGCCCCACACGGGCAGAGGCCACAGACGTGGCCAATGCCATCCTTGACGGCACGGATTGTGTGATGCTCTCCGGCGAGTCCGCCATGGGCGAGTATCCGGTGGAATCGGTTGCCATGCTTACCTCTATTGCCGTTGCTACAGAAAATGGCCGATCAGCCTGCACGTTGAAAGAAAAAATCAGGGAACAGTGGAAACAGATTTCCGGCCCCACTGATCTCATCGCTCTCACCGTGAACACGGCCATGGAAACCGCCAACCCGGCCATGTTACTGGTACCCACCCAGAGCGGGGCAACGGCTAGAAATATAGCCCGTTTTCGTCACCGGGTCTGGATAAAGGCCATCAGCAGCTCACCCAAGACCTGCAGACAGCTCTGTTTTTCCTGTGGTGTTCATCCGGTGCTGGCCGATCCCATGCCAGAAGACTGGAACGATTACGCCCGGATGCTGGCCACTGAGTTGAACCTTAACGGCAGCTTTGCCATTCTGGTTGAGGGGCCGTCTCCAATTCATCCTGAGAACAACCATCGTCTGGAGCTGA
This sequence comes from Candidatus Desulfobulbus rimicarensis, assembly GCA_008633435.1. Classification (GTDB taxonomy): domain Bacteria; phylum Desulfobacterota; class Desulfobulbia; order Desulfobulbales; family Desulfobulbaceae; genus Desulfobulbus_C; species Desulfobulbus_C rimicarensis. Next base: position 11,475 of record RKSL01000058.1, read on the forward strand.
TCCCTCTTGCTACTGTCAAATGATGCATGGGGAGCGTTTGCCAGACGTAACAGGCAGTGTATTTCTCCGCAGTATCAGGGCAGTTTGTAATCCTTGCCGGCAAACTGGACATTTTCCGGTACCGGGTTCATCGGGGCAACAGCATGTACGCCGCCACATTCCGGGCATTGTGCCAGGTAGGTTTCCATGACAAAAGGTGAGCCGCAGCCCTGACAGGTTACCTCAATCGATCCCCGGGCCATGGGTTTATCCCGGACAGTTCCTTCATGCGCGTTATAGACAAATTCAACCAGTTCTTTTCCCAGGGAAAAAGGGCCGCCACCTTCTCCTTCTGTGTTACAGCCGCATCCACATCCTGCCATGATAGACCTCCTTACCGATTTGATGAAAAAAGTAAACGATGATGATTATTCTTCTTTGGCCTCTTACTCTAAGCATTGTTGAGACAAAGGTAAATGACCCAGGTCAATTGTGGAGGATTCTTTGAGCCTGTTGCCGGTGACAGATTGGTGAAAAATCAAGGCAACAGCTCCCTTGGTGAACGGTTACTGTTGCCGGGGGCGCAGGTAAATCAGGATCTGGTCAGTTGCCGGTATTTAATCCGGTGTGGCTGATCTGCAGCCGTCCCCATTCGTTTTTTGTAATCCTGTTCATATTCCGAATAGTTCCCCTCAAACCACAGCACCTGAGAGTCGCCCTCAAAAGCCATGATATGGGTGGCAACCCTGTCCAGAAACCAGCGGTCATGGCTGATAATAACAGCACAGCCCGCATAGTTATCCAGTGCCTCTTCAAGAGCACGTAAGGTGTTGACATCAAGATCATTTGTGGGCTCGTCAAGCAGTAGAACATTGCCGCCCTCTTTGAGCATCATGGCCAGATGGACACGGTTACGTTGACCGCCTGAGATTTCACTGACTTTGTTCTGCTGAGCTGACCCGGCAAAGTTGAATTTGGCCACATAGGCGCGTGAGTTGACTTCCTGGGTACCGAGCCAGATCATTTCCTGCCCGTCTGAAATGGTCTCCCATATGGTTTTTTCCGGGTCAAGGTTGTCCCGTTCCTGATCCACATAACAGAGCTTCACTGTTTCACCCAGACGAATTGTGCCGGAATCAGGTTGTTCCTGGCCGGTGATCATTTTGAAAAGCGTTGTTTTACCGGCACCGTTTGGGCCGACGATACCAACAATGCCACCAGGAGGTAGAGAAAAATTCATCTCTTCCACCAGTAACTTGTCGCCATAGGCTTTACGTACAGCCTCAGCTTCAATCACCAGTTTGCCAAGGCGTGGCCCGGGGGGAATAAAAATTTCCATTTTCTGCACCCGCTCGCCACTGTCCTGGTTGAGCAGTTGTTCGTAACTTTTGATACGTGCTTTGGCCTTGGTGCGCCTGCCTTTGGGGCTCATCTTGATCCATTCCAGCTCACGCTGCAGGGTACGCTGGCGATCACTCTCTTTTTTCTCTTCCTGGGCAAGGCGTTTTTGTTTTTGTTCAAGCCAGGACGAGTAATTGCCCTCCCAGGGGATGCCTCTGCCGCGGTCAAGTTCGAGAATCCAGCCGGCGACATTGTCAAGAAAATAGCGGTCATGGGTCACCGCAATAACAGTGCCGGGGTAGCTTTGCAGATGATGTTCGAGCCAGGCAACCGATTCGGCATCAAGATGGTTGGTCGGCTCGTCAAGAAGGAGAATGTCAGGTTGCTTGAGCAGGATACGGCAGAGGGCGACTCGCCGTTTTTCTCCTCCGGACAGCACGTCACATCGGGTGTCCGACGGAGGACAGCGCAGGGCATCCATGGCCATGTCAAGCCTGCTGTCCAGGTTCCAGGCATCCAGAGCCTCAAGCTTATCCTGTACCTCGCCCTGTCGTTCAATGAGAGTCTGCATGGCCTCATCATCCATGGGCTCGGCAAAGGCAGCGTTGATCTGTTCATATTCGGCCAGCAGGTCAACGGTATTCTGAACTCCCTGTTCAACAATATCTCTGACGGTGGCCTCCGGATCAAGCTGTGGTTCCTGTTCCAGCAGATCAATGGTAAATCCCTCAGAAAGGATGGTCTTGCCTTCGAATTCGGTGTCAATTCCTGCCAGAATACGGAGCAGACTACTCTTGCCAGAGCCATTAAGCCCCAGCACACCGATTTTTGCGCCATGAAAATAGGACAGGGTGATATTTTTTAAAATAACCTGATCCTTATATTTTTTCGTCACTTTGATCATCGAATAGATGACCTTGTTTGCTTCGTTTGCCATGATGGTTCCGTTGTCGTAAAATGAAAGAGAAAAAAGAAAAGTCCCGTTGTCGGGGTGGCAATCTTACCAGATGATCGGATTATTTCAATCGGGGAACTATCGATGCGGTTTATGACCTGGATAAACCAGTATGGCTGGACAGGCATCGCCAGCCACAAGAAAGGTTGAACATTGGTCACTGCGGGATGATACCCCGTAAGATTTACCCTTGGGGAAACTGTCGACAATACTCATATAGGGCCATACTGGTGGCTGTGGCAACGTTGAAACTGTGGGGAAGGCCATACACGGGTATTTCTACAACATCATCGAGTATATCAAGAATATCCTCGGTCAGTCCGGTTCGTTCGTTGCCTATGACAAGAGCGGTACGCCGCGCAAACTCAAAGTGATACATGCTTTCAGAATGTGTTGTCTGCTCAAGTCCGGTCAGTCTGTAGCCGTTTGTTTTCAGCTTTTTCAACACCGGAAGTAACGTCCGGTGTGTTGAAATATCCAGCTCTGATTCACCGTCACGGGCTATTTTTTTTATGAGACTTGCGGTGCCGGTCAGCACAAGACGTTCTATCGCACAGGCACTTGCTGTACGGGCTATGCTGGAGATATTTACATTACTTCTCATGGGCGCACAGGCAACGATAATCTCCCGTGGTCTGCTCAGAAGAGAACCGGGTTTGTGGCGCTGGTGTGCAAATCTGGCCATTGGTCAACCTGCTTTTTGGGAGTCTTGGATCATTTCATCTTGTGAATAATACACTTTTTCCAGATACAGCCCTGATGCCGGAGCTGTTCCCGGGGATGCCTTGCGATCTTTTTCCCCAAGGATCTGGTAGAGATCATCACAACTGTATCGTCCTTCGCCAACTTTGACGAGAGCCCGGACAATATTGCGTACCATCTTGTAGAGAAATCCGTCTGCACAGATATCAAAGGTGATAAGAGGCAAATCATGACGTAAAACAGCTCTGCTGACCACACGACGGGTTGTCTTTTGCTTGAAGTTTGGGCGGGTGGCAAACGAGGCAAAATCATGCTCGCCTTCAAAAACAGAGCAGGCATTGACCATTGCCGCAACATCAAGGCGCTTTTTCACATGCCAGACCCGTCCATCACGTTCCGGGGGCAGCCTTTTACTGGCCCAGATAAGATAACGATAGCGTTTGCCGACGGCACTGGTACAGGCATGAAAATCAGGCGGAACATTGCTCACTTCAAGTATGCGGACATCGTTGTCAAGTGCCATGTTTAACCTGTTTTTTATGTCGCTTGGCTGTAAACCTGCAGGGAGTTCAACGCTTGCCACCTGGCCATTGGCGTGTGCGCCTCGATCGGTGCGCCCGGAACCACGTATTGCTGAACATGTGGCATAGACTTGCTTCACGGCTTGTTCCAGGGCGTTTTGAACTGTCGGTTTATCTCCATGCCGTTGCCATCCCAGATAATTCCGTCCATCATAGGCAACACTCAGGCGATAATTAGACATTGTAGGATTGTTGGTCGACATGGTGACAAGAGATCCCTGCAAAAAATAAATGAGTAAAAAACAAATAGCCGGTTGGACTGGCAGATTAAACAAGGTATACATTTTTTCAAAGAGAAATCATTGAGCGTGTTTGAACTCTACAGTTCATCACAGTGTGTACGTGGTGGTTGGGGATTGTGTCCAGCCATGCTGGTTGACCTGAAAGTCTCGGCATTTATGTGCGTGCAAGGTGCAGTGGCAGACTTTCATGTCTTTTTACTGTGGCCAATCTGGCCTGGTTATACTGGTTAATAGTATGAAAAGAAATCCAGAATTATTGGCGCCTGGTGGCAATATTGAATCAATAAAAGCTGCTATTGCCGCAGGAGCAGATGCAGTGTACTGCGGTCTGAACAGGTTTAACGCACGAAATCGTGCCGGCAACCTTTCGATTGAGGAGCTGATTGGTGTCATACGCCTTGCCCATGGCAATGACTGCCAGGTTTTTCTCACCTTAAATATAATCCTGATAGAGGCGGAAACAGCAGCATTAATTTCTGTACTAAACAGGATCGTCAACATTGGCCTAGATGGTGTAATTGTTCAGGATTTTGGATTGTTCTACCTGCTTGGTCAACATTTCAAAAGACTTGAAATTCATGCCTCCACGCAACTGACAACCCATAATAGAGGGCAGATACAGTTTTTACGCCACCTGGGGGTTAATCGGGTAAACCTCTGCAGAGAACTCAACCTCAACGAAATAACAGATCTTACGTCATTTGCCCATGGCCATGATGTGTTAACAGAGGTGTTTGTTCATGGTTCACATTGTCTCTGTTTCTCTGGAATTTGTTACATGAGCTCGGTGCAAAATGGCACTTCGGGCAATCGAGGCCGATGTGGTCAGCCCTGCAGAGATCAATACATTGCCACTGCACAGGGAAAAAACTATCCGTTAAACTTAAAAGATATGTCAACGTTTTTTGACCTGAAACAGCTTGTCGAGTCGGGGGTTGATTCCCTTAAAATTGAAGGAAGAATAAAAAAATTCCATTATGTCTATGCCGTTGTGGATGCCTGGAAAAAGCACCTTGTACAGCTTTATGACCATGACAGGTCAGGGCAGGATAACAGTGTGTTACACAGCATGTTTAACCGTGGGTTTTCCAACGGATTTTTGCAGGGAAATATTCATAAAAACATGTTTATTGATAATCCCCGCGATAATGCAGCCCGCTACCTCGCTGAAAAAAAAGGCAACTGTAGTGAGAAAGGGATAGAGGACGCTAAAAAAACAATTTATAGGCAACGAAGTGCAATTATTCGCCAGGTAGAGGAAAAAACAGCACGTTTAAGCATAAAACAAATACCCCTTGAAATACGCATTTCAGGGAATGCTGGGACACCGCTCAAAGTCTTTGTTAAAACAGAGAATTATTCGTTTACTCTCTTCTCAAACAGCGTGCTTTCCGGGAAGTCTTTCAGAGGAGAGTTTTCTGCTGACTCATCCCCGGATCAAATTGATAAGAATTCAGAAGTGGGCTGTACTTCCACGAAAAACCATTTGGGACGTGAGGGATTACAAAAAACTTTCGGGGTGGTCAATTCTTCGGGGTATCAGTTACAAAGGCTTTCATTACAGGGGCTTGATCAGGATCTATTTCTTCCTTTTAAAGAAGTGAAAACGTTGCAGCGGGCTGTTTTAGCAACCTTAAATGATCTCGTTGAATTCACTCCTCCGGCTACAGTCTCACGAGTTGTACAACAGGACGGTACAAGAATAATCCCCAAACTTTCTATAATGATTTCATTAGAAAAAGATGTTGATCTTTGCAATGAAAGTGATGCAGATTTGTACTTCCAGCTTCCAGATTGTCTGCACGAAAAAGCTTCTGAATATAGATACTTTTTTCACAATAATCGGCACATAACGCCTGTGTTTCCATCAATTCTCATTGGAGAACATTTTCAAGCTGCAGTCAACCTGCTACAACAGGTTCAACCCCGACAACTGGTCACCAACAACACAGGCATCGCATATTATGCCTGGAAGATGAACATACCCTGGATTGCAGGGCCATACCTTAATATGGTCAATTCCTATGGATTGCGATGTTTGCAAGACAATTTTAACTGTGCAGGTGCGTTTATTTCAAATGAACTCAGTAAAATGCAGATACACACACTTCAGAAACCAGCACATTTTCATCTCGTTTACAGTATCTATCACCCTCTGCTACTGATGACCAGCAGGCAATGTCTCTTTCATCATGTTTCCGGCTGCTCAAAAGAGCGTATGGATGAACATTGTCTTTCCGGATGTAAAAAAACAGCGACAATAACGAACAGGAGACATGAAACATTTTTTCTCAAGAAAGAGTTGCATAACTATAACCGTGTTTATAACAGCCACAATTTTTTGAATACCGATATTTGTGCTGATATCCGTAACATCTTTTCATCATTTTTTATTGATCTTAGCGATATCAAAACCAGCACGTCAGTAACTGAAGATAAATCTGGATTGATCACGATTTTTTCAGAACTCATCCAGGGAACCAGCGGGGCAAAAGAAAAAATTAACAGGGCGATATCGCCGGTAACCAATGTGCAATATACCAAGGGAATATAACCCCGCTTGATATGTATTTGTATTTAGCGGGTGATCTTTGTGCAAATCCTTCAGTGCAGCGAGCTTAGGCCGACGAAACTGCCGTTATTGTCTTCGGTGAGGCGGCGCATGAGGGCGGCAAAGCGGATGATATTTCCCTCTGCACCCGGTTGTGAAAAGAGCACTGGAAAACCGACTGCGTGAATGCGCACCTGTCGTCTGCCGTTTGCGGCATTGTGGTTGAGAAAAGTCACTGTATCAATAACCTCCTGAATGGCCCCCCGGGCAAAGTCATCCCCGAAAATGTAGATGGAAATGGGTTTGTCCGGTGAATAGAACCTCCTGATGGCACTGGTTACGCCTTCAACCGGGCTGGAATTGGAAAAGGGACGCCAGGTGGCAAGTCGTTTCAGGATGGATCTGCGCCGGGCCGGGCTGTCAGGTATCCAGCGTCCTGCGTACTGGGAAAACATGTAATCACCCATGTCATTTACCACCTGAATGCCCTTAACTCTCGGGTACATCTTGAGGATTTCGTCCATTTTACGACGCACCATTGGCCAGGCATAGCGTTGCATGGAGCCAGAGGTGTCAATGACAAAAATAATATATTCACTGTCCACAGGTACCCCGCCAATGACTCTGTCCGGAGCCTTTTCCGGTGGTTTTATTTTCTGTAGACGTTGCATTTCGGCGTTCAGCTGCTGGCGGGCGGTTTCCATCTGCGCCTTGATTTTTGCCTGCACCGTAACATCAGATCGGGCAGCGTTGTATTCTCCCTTGACCTTGCTGAGCTCTCCCTGAAGCCGTGCGATTTTTTCCTGTTCTTGGGCAAGCTGTTCTTTTTTGTGGGTAAGCTCCCGGTTGAGGATGATTGTTTTCCCCTGTATTTCTTTAAGTTGCTGCGTAAGTTCAGCTACCTGTCCACGTAAGTCAACACGTATTTTTTCAATCACTGTTGGCTCTGAAACCCTTGAAATAACCAGCAGCAGAATAATGGCTCCAAAACCGCAGGACACCACATCAAGAAAGGAAAGGGAAAACACCTCAATGTCTTTACGTTTTCTTCTCATGGCCAGTCCGGAGTTGGGGTAAGAAAGGAGCCACCGGTATCTACAGCGAGTTTCCAGAACAGGGCAGGAGCCACTGGATCGCCTTCCATGGGAAAGAGCAGGGTGTTGACTGTGGCTGAGCTGGGCAGCGATTGAATTGCCCGTTCAAACAGGCGTATTCTGGCCTTTCCTGATACACTTGAAAACATGGGTTTGTTTTTTCCCTGGGTGGGTAGGCCATCAGTGATCAGCAGGATATTATCAGGCGGTGGCTGCATGGATGCAGCAGCCCTGAATGCATTTTCAAGGCTTGTCCCCTCTTGCGGGATGAGCTTTTCAACAGCACGCATCATTTGCTTGATTTTATCATGTTTGCTGATTTGAATCCAGTTGCCTTTGCTTGAGGAAAGCACCGGTTCCGCCCTGGTATTAAACTCGTAGATCTGGACTGTTGAGGCTGCGGGCAGGTTAGCCACCAGCCACGCCACGGTACGACGGGCTTTTTTCCACTTTGGAGCCGAGCGTTTCCTGTTGTCGGCCACATTTCTGCGTCGAATCACATTGACAATTGAGCTGTCAAGCATTGAGGCTGATCGGTCAAGCAGAATGAGTATCCGTTTGCCGCCCAGCCGGAGTCCGGTCAGGTATTGGCGTTGGCCGCTGCCGGTGACATGGATGTTTTTGCTGCCCTGTTGTGCATTTGCAGCAGCTTTTGCGCCAAGTGTTTTGGTTGTTTGGTCTAAACTCTTTAAATCTGCCTGCAGTTGCCTGACATGTTTTTTGTGGGCAAGGGTCTGGTTGTGCGCCTCAGCCAGTTCCTGGCGGGTGTTTTTGATGGCTGCAAGAACCTCTCTGGATTTACCTTGGGTGATAGCCAGTTTTTTTTCACTCTGTTCAAGGGTATTTGTCACAGCTACAAGCTGTTTTTTCCCATCTTTGAGCTGGCTTTCCAAGCGATTGACCTCGCCGTGGAGGTCATCAAAGACTTCCTTGCGATGTTTAATGGCACTGGAGTTAATAATCAGAACCAGCAGCACCACTGCGCCAAATCCGCAAAACATGATATCTAAAAAGGCGAGGTTAAATGAGTTTATCCCCCGTCGTTTTCTACCGGCCATTGTTGGGGTTACATCGGAGGAAGAACGCGCATGCGCGAGACAAGATGGCGATCGCCATACGATTCGCTGTCAAGGACAAGACGTTCCTGCATAAGTTGGAGCTGGTGGATGAAAAACATAAGAACAATGGAGATAACAAGGGCGATAAACGTGGAGTTAAAGGCCACACCCAGGCTCTGGGTGACCCCGGTAATATCGCCTTCAACTGCTTTGTTGGCCTGGCCAAGAGCTGCACCAATGCCCCGGACAGTGCCGATAAAACCAACCGAAGGGATGGCCCAGGCAATGTAGCGGATGGTGGAAAGCTCAGACTCGAGCCGGTCGCCCTCGGATTCGCAGACATCACGCAGGGAGGTCGCCGCATCCTGGACGTTGCGGGTGGCGGCAAAACGCTGGATGGCAGTGAGCATGGCCCGTGGCAGCAGGCTGTTTTTTGTTTTATGCGGCAACTGATCAAGGCGGGCGGCAAGGTCTGTGCTGTCTTCGACCCCGATGGGAAGCCCAGGTGGCAGCTTGAGCAGGTCACGGTGGAGCAGTCGTTGCTGTCGATAGACAGACACTCCTTTATAGCCAAGGATTGCCATGGCCCATAACATGAGGATAAAACATGCCTCCTGCTCGTAATCTCGTAAGACTACATAAAAATTGCGTTGCTGCTCATAATGGGGATTGGCAGCAATCGCTGTTTTTTCCTGCTCAAGAAACTGATTGGCCTGGGGGCGTATCACCGTGACATAGGCACCGTGAACAAGAATAAAGGCAATGAGCAGAGCAAAAATCTGATAGAAAAATTCAACGGGATAGTGTTTGCCGGACATATAACCTCAATACAGAGAAAATTCAGGGCAGGGCAGCATGTTGAGCCAAGCCGGTTAAATATCCACAGGAAAACTCACCGCAGTATCTGCAGGGATTTTTTCTGTGGGCTGATACGATTTTTTTGACCACGCCGAAAGAACCGCAGCCAGTGAAAGTATCAAAATAATCAGGAAAACAGTGCAATGCTTTTTCATTATTCAAACCTCGCAATCCTAAATCCCAGGCTGTCCCTGGTTGTATTTGCGTAACCTCGATAACTGATACGCAGCTCTGTTACAGCACCGTCACGCCAGCTTGACCCCCGGTAGACATGAAATTTCCCTGATTTCGGCCCGGTGGGATCAACAGCGCGCCCGGACATGGGGGTAATAATCGGGCTGTAGAAATCGTGACACCATTCAGCAACATTGCCGCCCATGTCGAAAAGGCCAGCCATGTTTCGGGGAAAGTTTTCCACCGGAGCCAGCACTGGAAAACCGTCGTAATACCCACGGATGACCACCGGAACAATGGTTCTGGCCGATTCATCGGCATAGTTGCCCTGGGGGTGTCGGGGAGGGAATTGACCATCCCAGGGATAACTGCCCGGCCGGGTGCGGGCGACCTTACGGGCGGCATATTCCCATTCTGCTTCAAAGGGAAGTCTGTAGCCCTTGGTGGCTGGAGTCTGTGCCACCAGGGTGTTGCCCCGTTGTACATAATACCGGGGAAGATTCTGCTGGTCGCTTAGCCAGTTACAGTAACGGGCGGCATCCTCCCAGCGTACCTTGACCACGGGATAATCGTCTGCATCAAGGTTTTGTCCGCCAATATTTCCGGCATGATGCCCCGGCTGAAAGCGGTGAAATTCAGCGTTGGTGACTTCGTGCTGTCCCAGCAGGAAGGCACGGTTCAGGGTGACCTTGTGTTGCCCTTCGTTGGCACGCCGTCCGGTTTCTCTTCGTGATGAACCCATTAGAAAACTGCCTGGTTCAAGGCGTACCATGGCTGGTTTGATCCGGATCTTTTGTCGTGTGGATTGTGTTGGCGTTGCACCTGCAGTGTGCTGAGCAGGTTGCTCTGGAGAATTGTTTTTTGTCGGCGGTTTTTTCCGGGATGTCTTCTGCACCGTCTTTTTGGGGCGCAGTTTGACAGTTATGGTCTGGGTGCGTTTGTCAGTGAGAGTAATGGTCTGTTTTTTCTGCTCATAGCCTTTAAGCGAAAAACGCAGATGATGGGTGGTTGCTGGCGGCCAATGTATCTGCAAAGGTGTCGTGCCAATGACTTTTTTGTCAGCCAGCACCTCAGCGCCTGAGGGGTGTGAATCGATGGTCAATGTGCAACTCTTGCGGTGCAGGCTGATGATTTCATGGGTCAGCGTTTTTCCGGCTTCAATGTTCAAAGGCAGAGTTTCCGGGGTAAAATTTTTTCTGCTCAACACCAGGGCATGTCGGCCAGCAGGAAGTTCAAGGGTCAGTGGGGTTGTACCGAGTTGGAAGTCGTTTTCAGTTACCGCAGCGCCAGGCGGATCTGTTATGATAAACGCCCGTCCAATGTCGGCTTCCATGGTGCATTGGATATGGGTGAGTTGTTGCGGGGTAATGTCAATGGTTTGGATAACATCGGTATAACCTGTTTTCCGGCAGCGCAGCTGGTGAGCGCCGACTTTGATCTCGTATTGCTCAATCGGGGTTTTGCCGATTTCGCTGTTATTCAGTAAGACTGTAGCCGCTTTCGGTATGCTGGTAACATTCAGTGATCCGGGGAGTGGCTTAAGGGTAAAACTGAAGCGGGTCGGCTGGTTTTTGTCCAGCAGGATTTCTTTGTCCAGTTGCTGGTATCCTGTTCTGGCAGCATGCAGAAGATAGCTGCCGGGCAGGCCGAGATATCGGGAACCAATGGGCATCAGCGGAAAGCGTCCTGTGATGGTCATGTTCTCTGGTTGCGGACTGATGTCTACTTCCAGGGGGCGCGCAGTCAGAATAAACATTGCTGCAAGCAGGAGCACAATAAAGATGAGGCCGGCAACCAGAGTCCGTTTTTTTGAGGTGGCTACTCGTTCTGGATGGGTTGTAACAGGAGGCAGTGGAGAGGCATCACCCGGAGTTGCCTGTGAACTGGCCATCCCAGGTACAATGGTTTCCGGGCCGGTATACCTGTTCTTGACGATTTCAACCCGGTCGCCTGAGAGGGTGTAGCGGATAATCCAGTCGCCAATTCTGGTCTGGTCGCCAGATTTTATCCAGGCAGTGTCGGTGATGAGCAGGTTGTTATGATAGATCTCTGCTACATCGGGTTTGGGTTGAATGAAGAGATATTTCCCGTCATGCAGATCTATCTGGCCGACAATTTGGGCAACATTCTCCAGGCGAACCTGATTGTCCGGAGCAGCCCCCAGCAGCAGAGGCAGATCATCTTCATGGTAACGCTGCCGTTTTTTTGCATCATATACTTCAAAAACACGAGCCAAGGGTTACTCCTTTGTCTTGTTACCTTCAGCCATAGATGATGCCTGGCGGGTAATAGCTGGTGCCTTACACTGTGGTGCTTTGTTTTGTTCACCCTGGCTGCCCGGCCAGAAAAAATAGAGCAGGATGATCAGGTCGACAATGAAGAAAGCTCCGGCAATGAGCAGCAGCGAGGAAAAGCGGTTGCCCCGCCGTTGCGGTAATGGTGATTGTTGTTTATGTCTACTCATGTTTGTTTGTATTTAGAGTTGAAGGTGGTTTGGGGCTGGAGATTGGTTGTATCGCAGGGAGAGAACTGTCAGAGTTTTCTGTGGGTAGGTCGTGTTCCCGCATATAAATTTCACGCAGAATCTGTCGCCAGCGGGCATATTGCTGTTCCGCGGTTCCGGTCAGGCGCATGGTTTCGCCTTCGACCTCTATGACCAGCGGTTCAGCCTCCGAGGCAAAAGAGGCCCCCAGTTCTTCGAGCACCTCTTTGTTGATTGTACTTTCTTCCCGTTTCTGCGTTCCCGAATAGACGGCTGCAGCCCCACCCATGACCATAACCTGGCGCAGTGTTCCGGTACGGCGGATGGTTCTGGAATCTGCGGCCCCCAGAGCAATGGCACCGACAATTGCGGCAACACCGAGTATCTGCCGGGTCAGCGCCTGGTGTTCAAGGTCGCGCATGGTTACCAGTTCTTCACTGCGAAATTTTCTCCAGTCAGTGTAAGGACTCCAGAGATCCTGATAATAGGCATCATAATAACCATTGATTGTGTCAATGAGCAAGTCATCACGGTTACGAATACCATTGATTCTGGCAACCATTGGGTCATCTGTTGCGGGGGAGTGATCAACACTCAGGCGGCCGTCCGGTCTGGCCTGCAGACAGTCGGTAAAGGTGTCAGGAGCCATGAGTTGTCCGTAACGCAGTTCAGCTACATTGCGAATTTCAGTGATTTCCTGTGAAGACCGTGTCGTTCGTACCCGGGCAAGATCGTTGGCAATGGTATTGAAAAGATCCTGGAAAATATCTATTTTGCCCTGAACGCCTTTGTCATGTTCTGGCAGACTTGCGGTTTCTGCGTAAGTTTTGTTGAGCCAGATCCGGTTGGTGCTGTCCATGGCTTCAATGTGAAGGGAAAGGCTTTCTCCGTCCGAGTGGACAATCTGTCCCTGCACCAGCAGGTCAGTCCCCACGTCATCATCGGGTACCACCCTGACCATGCCCCAATATCCTGTTTTCTGCAGGGTGTATTTGAGATGTACCGGCAGAAAGCGTGCCTCTGCCTCCCGGATATTTTTAGAAATACCCTGTACCTTTTCAGGATCTTCGGGGACATTACCCGGCGTGAAAATTTGAATAGAGACGTTGAGCAGCTCCTCTTCTGCCAATTCCTGCGATACAACCTGCGCTGTTACCTGATCCGGAACCTGTGTTCCGGGCACCCCTGCACATCCTCCGAGGAGGAGTAGGATAAAAAGTGCGAAGAGTGGATGGATACCGTGCATTGTTTTCATGGGCTATTGTCCTGATTTGTATTTGCGGTATTCCTGCCAGAGCTTTTTTTGCAGCTCTTTATCGCTTTCTTTTTCAGCGGCTTCCCGAAGTTGCCGCGCAACGATATCGTCATCGTTGTCTATGGCGGTCTTGCCGTTTCCGGATTGTATCCGGCCACCTGAGGAAGCAATACCGCCGGGTACATTTGTTGTTGTAGTGGCTGCTTCCTGCTCTTGTTCGTGCCTGCCCGCAGCCATACCCGCATCTGTTGCCCGTTGCCGGGGGATACGAGTGGTTAGGCGGTCATTCTCCCGGAGCAATACCTGATCAAATTCATCCAGACTGGTATTGAGTGTCCTGTTAAGCGAGTTGATTGCTGCCTGTTTAGCCTGTTTATTCCCTCGAGTTGTTGTGTTTTTGCCGTTNNTGCCGTTCTCCGGTTTGGTGCTGCCTATTGAAGGTTTGCTGTGATGTTGAGTCGCACTGGAGCCGACTTGTGGTGATTTTTTTTGCGGAGAAGTGGCTCGGGGGCTGCTGGCATGGGATTGTGTTTTTCCTGGAGGTTTTTTCTTGCCTTGACCTGTTAAAATAGGTGATTTTTTTTTGGGTGCAGCGCTGGGTTTAAGAACATGTTTTTTTGCTGATGTATCCCGGGGATGATGAGTTGTCTGTACTGGTGTGTTGCTGGTGTGGTTGCCCTTTGGATTGGTGTAGGGCTTTGCATGGGTTTTTGAGGAAGTGGATGGGCTGGAGTTTTGGTGTCTCTGCTTGTGTTGGTCATGTTCTTTGGCAGCAGTTGTCCCTTGAGCTGTTTCCAGGGAAGAGGATTGATCGTTCTCGTTCGCTGTTTTTTTCCCTGCTGCCATTCCTGCAATTTTTTTTGGCGTGGTCTTGCTCGCCTTTTCTTGACTGGTTGATGCTGTAGGTGAAGGTAGTGCCGGGGGATGAGGTATAAACAGGGCTTTCAGCCATTGGGCAATGGAGGCAAAGATTCCTGCGGGTTTTTTACGGGCAGGATATTGCTGGCTCGCGATTTCTTTTTTTTGCCATGGCACTGGTTGGTTATGTTGTTCCTGTAGGGGTTGAGTTTTGCTGGTAATGGGTTTGGACGTTTTGTGCTCGGGTATAGACGATACAGCTGGTTTTTGTCTGTGCTTCGTTCGTCTTTTTGGGGTCTTTGTCGCTACGCTCTGTACATCCCGGGAACAGGGTAAGCCTTGAAGGTTTCCCCGGGACTCAATGAGTTCTGCGCAGGCCTGATGGAGCTGTTGATGCAGATAGGTGTTGACAGTCAGGTAATGTGCCTCATCTTGTGGGGTCACACTTTTTTTTTGTTTTTTTTCGCCGAGTTCTCTGGCAGCCCTGGTAAGTGCCTGATCAAGTATCAGGATGCGGGATCTTAAGGAGTTTTCTGTGTTTTGGGCATGCTGTGCAGTCACCCCGTCGGGGGAAATCCCGCAGGTACCGAGGAGTATAAGAATCAGAAAGAATGATTTTTTCATCATAATACCTCCCTGCCCTCAGCAGGGGTGCAATTGCAGACAGCAAAACATGATTCGTTTCTGGCAATAGACAAACCTGCCTGTTCAGGATGGCAGAGAAACCTCCCAGAAGTCTATAATAATCATTTTTCTTGACTTTCCATGGAAAAAACTCAAAACCGGCAAAGTTTACTGAATCTTAATATGAGTAGTCTGGGGGGAGACAGAGCTCAAGGCATACTCGATAATGTTTTTCGGAATGCCTTGAACGGATGAATGTCCATGCGGCTTCCATGGTAATCCCCATAAGGAATGGATCTGCACCCAGGTACAGATCCAGCGATACCGTAACCGTCTCTCCGCCCCCTGCTGGATCGGATAGATATCCAGGTGGAAGTGCCGCCGGTGCGAGTGGCCGACATTGAACGAGCCGAACCTGGAGAGAGCTCTTTCGATATACGAAAACGGGTGAACGCGGCACGAAAAATCCAAACCAGTCGGTTTGACGGGGGGCAAGACATCCATTGCAACGCACAGATGGGGTCAAATCTATTGAAAAAGTACTGCATTCTTGACAAATCATCTAACCGCCTGCTCCATCATGCCATAGATAACCTGGGGCTTTCAGCCCGCGCCTATACGAGGATTTTAAAAATCAACCGCACCATCGCCGACCTTGAAGGATCCGAACAGATCACGCCACCCATATCGGCGAGACCATCCAGTACCGCTGCATGCAATATGGGGTAGGGTGACAGCCAAAGATTTGGATACAACGGGGAAATAGAAAAAATCGCATTCATTTTTCTTAAATCCCTCAGCAGTAAAAGAGCTGCGCGAACCTATCCTATATTTATGACTTCACTAGCACCGGTGACCTGCTCGGCATGGATTACCCCTCCTCCACCGAGGTGCGGTATACCCGGGATGGTTCCTGCAGGCCGGGTCACCGCCATAAGCGGCATCACTCCACCGGCCCTTGCCTCGCAAACAACAGCTTACTCGTACCAGGCAGACTCCAATAGACTTGCCGCCACTACCGGCGGTCAGGAAATGACATACACCACCTCAAACACGGGCAATATTACCTCGGATTCAGTCTACACCTATACCTACGATGCCCTGAACCGGCTGATCCGGGTCAACCAGGGCAGTAGCGTGATAGCCGAATACCTCTATGACGGCTTTGACCGTAGGGTGAAAAAAACAGTTTCCGGCCAGACTACCTATTTTATCTATGACATCTCCGGCAACCTGATTTCCGAGCTGGACGGCCAGGGCAATCCCCTGCGTGATTATTTTTACCTCAACAATCTGCCCGTGGGCATGAAGGTGTATGGCGATCATGCCGGTCTCTATTACATCATCACC
>RKSL01000249.1 GCA_008633435.1 Candidatus Desulfobulbus rimicarensis
ACCATCACATCCAAAACTTCATTGATCATTTCAGGATCAAGTGCAGAAGTGGGCTCATCAAAGAGCATCGCATCAGGATCCATTGCCAAACCTCGCGCTATTGCCACACGTTGTTGTTGACCACCTGATAACTGACCTGGAAATTTTAGAGCTTGTGCTACCAGTCCTACTCGTTCTAATAATTCTAGAGCACGTTTTTCTGCCTCCGCCTCGCTACGACCCAATACTTTTTCTTGCGCTAGGCATATATTTTTAATCACAGAAATATGAGGAAATAGCTCAAAGTTTTGAAAAACCATACCAATACGCGAGCGAAGCTTGGTCAGGTTTGTTTTGGATTCACCAACTGAAATACCATCAAAAGTGACTGTGCCTTTTTGAAAGGGTTCAAGACCGTTGACACATTTAATCAGGGTGCTTTTTCCTGACCCTGAGGGTCCACAAACAACGACTACCTCACCCTTTTTAACCACTGTTGAACAATCATTGAGTACACGAAAGTCCCCGTACCATTTACTGATATTCTTCATTTCAATCATACTGAGAATTTCCTTTGTAATGAACGTATTGAGAGAGAGAAGGACAAACACAGTACAAAATAAACCACTGCCACAGTGGTGAACATTTCTATTAAACGGTTATCTCTAGAAGCAACAATTTCTGCATTGACCAAAAAGTCATGCAGACCAACAACGTAGACTAGAGAGGTATCCTGAAACAAAATAACGGCCTGCGTTAATAAAATTGGCGTCATGTTTCGAAAAGCTTGTGGTAAGACCACATATCGCATATTTTGCATATAGGATAATCCTAATGCTTGTCCCGCTTGTAACTGACCTTGTTTTACACTTTGTATGCCTGCTCGCATAATTTCACAATAATAGGCAGCCTCAAAAAGAGTGAAAGCAACCAGCACTGAATAAAACCCTCCCACGGGCCTACCTACGATATAAGGCACCAGAAAATAAAACCAAAAAATCACCAAAATCAGTGGCATGGAACGAAAGAAATTAACATACGAAGCAGCCGCAAACGATAGTACTTTTATGTTTGATAGTCGTGCGAGTGCCAATAACACACCTAAGAAAAGACCGCCTGCTATGGCAAGAAAAGTTAGTAAAAAAGTCAGCTTCATGCCTTCCCATAGAAAAGGGATTGAATCAATAACAACCTGATAATCAAAATTCTCAAACATATTATTTGGCTCCTAACGAAGTCATACCAGGGATACTCACTTTTTTTTCAACTTTCATCATAATAAACATCACCATAAAAGTGACAAAAATGTATAAAATCGTGGCTGCTGTAAATGCCTCAAAACCTTGAAAGGTATATTCTTCTATTTGACGTGTTTGAGCCGTAAGCTCTAATACACCAATGGTTAGCGCGAGGGAGGAATTTTTAAAGATGCCGAGAAACTCACTGGTCATCGGTGGGATAATCGTTCTATAGCTGATGGGAAGTAGCACGTAACGATAAACTTGTGCAGGAGATAAACCAATTGCTTTAGCTGCCTGTCTTTGTCCTTGACTGATCGCATTAATGCCTGCACGTACCTGTTCGGCAACTCGTGAGGCTGTGTAAGTTCCTAGGCAGATCACAGCAGTCCAGAATTCTGGCATGGGGATGCCTCTTTTTACCCACATTCCCGCTTCTTGTGGCAATAGCTCAGGGAAAATGAAGTACCATAGAAACATCTGAACAAGAAGTGGAATATTACGAAATATCTCAACATAAATTGCACCAATTGTACGAAGCATTGGGTTATCGGCTGTACGCATAATACCAATAACAGACCCCAAACTAAACGCAATCAACCATGCTGAGAGAGCAACAAGCAAAGTCCAGCCAAGTCCAGAAAAAATCCATGCTAAATAAGGGTCTGTTACTAAAATCCCCCAGTTCCAGTTGTAATTCATATTATGTCTCTAGAAATAAACTTTTGATAAAATATGTAAAAAAAGGGGGGGGTGGTATTAAATAGATGCACTATTACCAATTCCTACATTAGTGGGGCAACGCTTGTAGTTCAAAAGCCATTTTCAATCTATTGCTAATTGGCATATTGATTCCCGTTGGACCAGGGTTAAACCATTTATCATAAACCTTTAGTATCTCACCCGAACGCATCATGTCAGCTAAGACTACATTACCTAAACGGCGATAGGTTGAATCATCGTGAGGTACCATAATTCCATAAGGGTCATAACTCAGAAATTTATCGGTTACTTGAAAATCATCAGGTTTTTTTGCTTTTGAAATTAGACCATAAAGAAGAACTCCATCAGCAGCATAAGCATCAATACGCCCACTTTCTAGCGTTAACCAAGCTTGAGGATGATCCTTTGTCATAATGTATTTAATTTTAAGCCCCTTCTTTTTTGCAATACCTCTGATAATTTTTTCTGTATTAGAGCCTAAGGGAAGCCCCATTATCTTGCCATCAAGATCCTCTATCTTAGAAATACCTGAACCTTTTTTACTGACTAATTTGGCTCCTGTGATAAAAGTTATTGGTAAATAGTCCACTTGATTCTGGCGAGTAAGATTATTGGTAGTTGATCCACATTCGATATCAATTGTTCCATTTGACATCAAGGCGATACGAGTTTGTGAGGTTACGGGAACATAGTTTATCTTGAGGTCTTTTTTGCCTGTTACTTCTTTGATCTGATTAATAATTTTATGGCACAGGTCTATAGAGTAACCCATTGGTTTACCCTCTTTGCCTATATATGAAAAAGGCACAGAGGATTCTCTATGACCCATATTGATAACACCTCGTTCTTGTATTCGTTTGAGAACAAACGAACTATCTACGTCATCAGCCATTACGCCAGTTGAAAAAAATGATGTGATTGTAAAGGCTAATAAAGCCAGTTTTTTGCTTTTCATGATTAATATCCTCTCTTTGCGGTTTGAATTTGAGTTTATTTTTTAGTGCCGTCACCTCCTTTTATTATTTTGATCTGTTTTTTTTCTCTCCAGTTTCTCTTCACGCATTTGACGCAATCTGTAATAAATAGCGACAAAACCGAG
>RKSL01000250.1 GCA_008633435.1 Candidatus Desulfobulbus rimicarensis
AGCGGCCAGTCTTCGACAATCAGGCCGGAATTACGTTGCCCGGGAATGTCCGCTGCCAGCAGCACTTTTTTAACGCCTTCGGCACTCAAGGCGGCGCTGATGTCGATATTTTTGACCAGTGCACGGGGATGGTCGGAAAATTTCAAGGCTCCATGGAGCATGCCCTCAAAACGAAGATCATCGACAAAGGGTTTACGGCCGATGGCCCGGTCAACGGCCGCGAACTTGGGGCTGGACAGACCGATTCCTGCCTGCTCTTCCATGACGATTTCTTTGTTTTCACGCAGAGCCTCGGCAGCAGCCAGCACCGCATCGACAATTTTGACGTAGCCGGTGCAGCGACAGAGGTTGAACTTGAGCGCCTTTTCCACCTCGGCCCGGCTGGGGTTGATGTTCTGCTTGAGAAAGATCTTGGTTCGGGTAAGAAATCCGGGAGTGCAGAAACCGCATTGCACAGCTCCTTTGTCGACAAAGGCCCGGCCAAGGGTTTGGACCAATGACGCAGGCGTCCCTTCCAGGGTGACCACTTCTTTACCGGCCACCTTTTTCATGGGAGTGGCGCAGGCAAGAACAGCCTTGCCGTCCACCTCAACCAGGCAGGCGCCGCAGGCAGCCTGCCCTGAGCAGCCGTCCTTGGCTGCAGTTAAATTGTTATCGTTGCGCAGCCAGGAGAGCAGCGAGGTCTTTTCATCACCATCAAACCGTGTTTTTTCACCATTGAGAGTCAGTTCGAGCATAGTGTTTTTTCCAAGCAGAATTTACAAAACTCTTGACCGGTTCTCTGCCAGCAGTTTCTGCAGCACATCCGCAGAATTTTTCATCTTGGATAAAAAGATCATGGCCGCAATAATATAGGGCTTGTAGCTGGCCTCCTTGTACTGCGGGACCCGGTACCTATCAAAAACTGAAGCCTCGACCTCGCCATGCTCACAGGATACGCCGGTTATATCAGCGGGCAGGCAGTGCATATACAGGGCGGAACCATTGTGGGTAGTGGCCATCAGTTCCTCTGTGCAGGTCCAGTCCATGTGGTTTTTATTCTGTGCCAGTAGTTCCTGTTCCAGGGATTTTATGCTGTCGAAATCACCGTTACCGTACAGCTCTGTTCGTTGTTCCATGGCGGCAAAGGGCGCCCAGCTTTTTGGATAGACAATATCGGCTCCGGCAAAGGCCTCGGCCATGGAGTTGGTTTTGCTGAAACTTCCGCCGGACTCAGCAGCCTGACGCGCGGCGACCTCTTCCACATCGCCCATCACCTCATACCCCTTGGGATGCGCCAGCAAAACATCCATACCAAAACGGGTCATCAGGCCGATCACGCCCTGTGGTACGGAAAGCGGTTTGCCATAGGAGGGTGAATAGGCCCAGGACATGGCGATTTTCTTACCGGCCAGGTTTTCCACACCACCGAAATAATTGATAAGATGGAGCATATCGGCCATCGACTGGGTGGGGTGGTCGATGTCGCATTGCAAATTGACCAGGGTCGGCCGCTGCTCAAGCACGCCCTCGTCATGCCCTGCCTGGACAGAAGCTGCCACATTGCGCATATATGTGTTGCCCTTGCCAATGTACATATCATCGCGGATACCGATAACATCGGCCATAAAGGAGATCATGTTGGCGGTTTCCCGCACGGTCTCGCCATGGGCGATCTGGGATTTTCCCTCGTCCAGATCCTGCACCTCAAGACCTAAAAGGTTACAGGCGCTGGTGAAGGAAAAGCGGGTACGGGTGGAGTTGTCCCGGAACAGGGATACCCCAAGCCCGGAATCAAAGACCCGGCTGGAAATATTCTGCTCACGCATGCCGCGCAGAATCTCCGCAACCGTAAAAGTGGCAGCGATTTCATCATTTGATTTTTCCCAGGTCAGGAGAAAATCATTGTTGTACATTTTCTGGTAATCCAGGGTGGAAAGCTCCCTGATTAATTCTTCAATTCCAATCCTGTCCATCTGGTTCTCCTCAGGGGATTATATGTGTACCTTTACCCCGGCGAATCGCTTCACCGATATTTTCCGGGTTGGTTATTATTACACGTTGACCGCCATTATGGATAAAATCAATGGCAGCCTCTATTTTAGGGGCCATGGAACCGGGGGCGAAATGGTTATCGGCGAGATATTTTTCCATTTCGCCCACCCGAACCTGACCGATCTGTTCTTCTTCTGCTGTGCCAAAATTGAGCATTACCTGCTCAACCGCCGTGGAGATCACCAGTAACGACGCGCCAAGATTTATGGCCAGTAGCGAGGCGGTTTTATCCTTGTCAATCACCGCGTCAACACTAACCAGCCCTGCCTTGCTGCGTATAACCGGCACGCCACCACCACCTGCGGTAATCACATGAAAACCATTGTTGACAAGAGCGGCCAGAGCCTCTTCTTCGATAATTGTACACGGCAAAGGCGAGGCCACCACCCGGCGAAAACCACGACCGGCATCTTTTTTCAAAATCCAGTTCGGGTGCTGAACTTTCAGCTCTGCCAGCTGCTGCTCTGTATAGAACTCACCAATGGGCTTGGCCGGTTCAAGAAATCCGGGATCATCCGGGCTGACCTCCACCTGGGTGACAATGGTCACCGCCTTGGCCGGCAGGCCACGCTGAGCAAGGGCATCCCCCAGAGCCTGCTGAATCTGCAAGCCGATTGCCCCCTGGGTGTCTGCTACACAGGAGCTGAGAGGGACAATATGCAGACCAATCTGGTCACGGGCAATCTCTGAGCGCAACATGATAAAACCGACCTGCGGCCCGTTACCATGGGTGATAACCAGCTGATATCCCTGCTCAACCAGATCAACCAGATGAAGGGTTGTATCGCAGATGGCCTTGTACTGGTCTTCAACAGTCTGCTTGTCCCGGTGCTTGATCAGCGAGTTGCCGCCAATGGCGATGACCGCGAGTTTACCGTTCACTACAATGCCTATTTTTTGCCGATATACACACCCGGCAATGCAGCATAGAGTGCCGCGCAGCGGACAAGATCCGCCTTCCAGGTCTTCTCGTTGGGTGCATGTGCCTCAGCTTCCTTACCTGGGCCAAAACCGATGGTGGGGATGTTATGCATCCCGGTGATGGCGACCCCGTTGGTGGAAAAAGTCCACTTGTCGATACGGGGACTGGTGGAAAAAAGTGAGGAATACGCCTCGGCTGCAGCCTGAACCGCCGGATGATCTTCTGCAACCACCCAGGAGGGAAAATAACAGTCTGTGGGATAGACCAGCCCGGTATAGGCCGGGGTGTCGTACTTGTACATGGTTACTCTGGCATTGGCCGCTTTTGCTGCCGGTAATTCGGCAATCTGAGAGATGGCCAACTCTGCATCTTCGCCAACAGTCAGGCGTCGGTCTACCGAGATAGCGCAACCATCGGCCACAGCACATCGGGAGGGCGACGTGTAAAAAATCTGGGAAACAGTCAGCGAGCCTTTGCCGAGAAAATCATCATCCTGCAAGCGAGTGTGCAGCTCTTCCAGTTCGTTCAGTATTTTGGCCATTTTAAAAATGGCATTATCGCCCCGCTCTGGCGCAGAACCGTGCGAAGACACTCCTTCAACCTCGACACGGATCTCCATGCGGCCACGCTGGCCACGATAAATACCGCCATCGGTCGGTTCAGTGGAAACTACAAATTCGGGTTGAAGCCCCAGTTCTTTAATAATGTACTGCCAGCAAAGTCCGTCACAATCCTCTTCCTGAACCGTGCCGGTCATGACAACGGTATACTCGTCTGCAATATCAAGTTCTTTAATAATCTTACCGGCATAAACCATGGCAGCCATGCCGCCTTCCTGGTCAGAGGTGCCGCGACCGCCAATGCACTCGTCGTTTTCATACCCCTTGTAAGGATCAAATTCCCAGTTGGAAGCCACGCCAATGCCCACAGTGTCGATATGGGCATCAAAGGCTATCAGCCGGGAACCGGAGCCGATATAGCCCAGCACATTGCCCATGGGATCAATTTCGACCTTGTCAAAACCAACCTTTTCCATCTCCTCTTTAATGCGTAAAACAACTTTTTCCTCGTCACAACTCTCGCTGGGGATGGCGACCATGTCACGCAGGAATTTCGTCATTTCAGGTTCATACACTCTGGCCAGTTCGTTTATTCTGTCAAAATCAAGTGTCTCCATGGGGCGTGTATACTCTCAGGTAATATGCGTTTTCCACCCGGCTGGGGGATGAGACGCAGGTAATTTATGGTATATATTTTTGTCGTAAACATACTATTTTTACAAAAAGTATAATTTTATGTCAACTCTCTTTTCACTCCCGGTCAGGATAAACCCGACAACAACACGATAACTCAACAAAAATAACATGGGAATTTCAGCATGTTCACAAAATTCTCTTTCCGCATTCTCTATAAAAACATAAAGGTTCTCGTTTTTCACTTGCCACGATGGTTTTAAAAAATTATAAAAATAGCACATTAATTTAAAAATACCTTCCAGGAGAGCCCCCATGTCCAAAAAAATTATCAGTACAAAGAGTGCCCCGGCAGCCATTGGCCCATATTCCCAGGCAGTGCAGCAGGAAAATACCCTCTATGTTTCCGGACAGTTACCTCTTGATCCGGCAACCAAGGAAATGGACGATGACGTGAGCAGGCAGGCCACCCAGTCCATGAAAAACATCCAGGCAATTCTTGCTGCAGCCGGCGGCACCATGGAAAATATTGTCCGTTGCGGAATTTTTGTGACTGATCTTGCCGACTTTGCCGCCATCAATGATGCCTATGCCGAATTTTTCAAAGGCGATTTTCCAGCCAGAGCCACAGTGCAGGTCGCAGCCCTGCCCCTGGGAGCCAAAGTTGAAATTGATGCTATCGCTATTCTATAGCGAGAAGCAGGAGAACGAATTATGCCCATAGATTTTGTTGTGAACAGCAACAGAAAAGAGCCCGGCACAGGAGCAGACCTTGCCATACTCAGCCGAAAAGAAACAGAAAACGCCCGCAGCTATCACCGCAAGTTTGCCGAATATGCCCCAACACCTCTTGTCTCTCTCCCCCATCTGGCCGACTATCTCGGCATAGGCAAACTCTTTGTTAAAGACGAGTCACACCGTTTCGGACTCAATGCCTTTAAGGTGCTGGGGGCGTCCTATGCCATTGGCCGCTACCTTGCCACCCTTCTGGACAAAGACATTACCGAGGTTTCCCCGGATGAACTGCGCTCGAACGAAGTACGCAGACAACTGGGAGACATCACCTTTACCACGGCCACCGACGGCAACCATGGTCGAGCTGTGGCCTGGGCAGCACAACAACTGGGACAAAAAGCGGTTATTTACATGCCCAAAGGGACTGATCCTGTACGACTTGAAAATATTCGGGCTCTTGGGGCGAAGGCAACCATCACTGATCTCAACTATGATGATGCAGTCCGGCTCTCCGAGAAGATGGCCAAAGAACATGGCTGGGTGATTATTCAGGATACGGCCTGGAATGGTTACGAAGATATTCCCACCTGGATTATGCAGGGGTACGCAACCCTCGCTGTGGAAGCGCTCGAACAGCTGCGCGCAACAGGAACCGACACTCCCACCCATGTCTTTCTTCAGGCCGGAGTTGGTTCGTTTGCAGGCGGAGTTCTCGGTTTTCTCGCGGCCAGCCTACAGCAAAAAATGCCGATTGTAACCATTGTGGAACCCGAAAAGGCAAACTGCATCTATAAATCTGCACAAATCGGCGACGGCAAGCCACATGCTGTAACAGGCGCACTGGACACCCTGATGGCCGGACTTGCCTGCGGAGAACCCAATACCATAAGCTGGGAGCTGTTGCGCGATTATGCAGCTGCTTTTGTCTCCTGCCCTGATTATCTGGCAGCAACAGGTATGCGGGTGCTTGCCACGCCGCTCAAAGGAGATCCAGTTATTATTTCCGGCGAATCCGGGGCTGTTACCACCGGCCTGCTCCATCTGCTCATGGAAGCTGAAACAGAAAAAACCGTTCAACTGAGAAATCAACTGGGGCTTGACAGGAACTCGGTGGTGCTGTTGGTCAGCACGGAAGGCAACACCTCACCCCGTGCGTTTCGTGATGCAGTATGGTATGGAGAATACAACGATCAGGAAAAAAACCGGAACAAAAAATAGTCGCAGCCATGAAGCAGTCCACTGAAAAAAAGCAGATCTTCCACAACCTGAAAAATATTGCCAATGGTATCCATGCCCTGTTTGGCCCCAACTGTGAAGTGGTCATCCATGATCTTGCTGATCTGCAAAAATCCCTCGTCTACATGCAGGGAGATGTGACAGGTCGTACCATTGGTGCCCCGGCAACTGATCTGCTGGTTAAACTCCTGCAAAAAAAACCAACCCCCAAGGATCATCTCCATAACTATAAATCTGTCACGGCAGATGGCCGCTGTCTGAAATCAGCCACCTCAATCATCAAGGACAGCAGTGGAAATCCTGTGGCCGCGCTCTGTATCAACCTGGATACCACCGCCTATTTCAATGCTATCCAGGCACTCATGCCCTTTATCCACGATCTGGAAACCGGAATCTACCCAAGCAAAGAGAATTTTTCAGACTCGCCAAGCGACACCATCAAGACCCTGTTTGTCCAGGCAGTTGAAGAGATCGGTGTGCAGCCGTCCGCCATGTCCATTGAAGAAAAAACCCGCTTTATTGAAAAGATGAAGCAGTACGGGGTTTTTCAATTTAAAGGCGCTGTCGAGCAGGTTGCCACCTTAATGGATGTCACCAAGTGTACGGTCTATAATTATTTGAAAAAGGTTGCTTAACCCATGCCTCCCCTTCCGGTACCAGGCATTATACTCGCTGCGGGAAAAAGCCGCCGAATGGGGAATACCAACAAGCTGGAGCTGACGTTTCACGGGAAACCTCTGCTCCAGCATGTCATAGACGCAGCCCTTGCCTCAGCACTTTCCCCTTTGCTGCTGGTCACAGGCCCGGGTAAGAGCCAGTTGCTCTCAAAACTGCCAGGCCGCATAAAACTCGTTATCAACCCGAACCCGGACGCCGGTTACGCCTCTTCCCTGCAGGCAGGCTTACACACCCTGAAAACCCCTTGTAACGGCGCCATGTTTCTGCTGGCCGATCAACCACTGGTCACCACCGCAACCATCAACACACTGATTTCCGCCTTTGTACAGGAACCGGAACGCTGGGTTGCCCCCTCCTATAACGGCAAACGGGGAAATCCCGTCATTACCCCGGCCGCCTGGTTCCCTGAAATACACGCCCTCAAAGGCGACACCGGCCCACGGGAACATCTGAAAAATCCCGCAGCACGACTGCACCTTATCCAGGTCAACGACCCGGGAGTTATTTTTGATGTTGATACTCCTGAATCCTATCAGCAATTGATATATCTTTAGCAAGTGTCTGTCCAAAAATGAGGATTTTTGTTCGAGGTTAAAGATTACGAAAAAAATATGCGCAGGTATATAAGTGATATCGGAGTCTACGTTACCTCCGAGCATTATTTTTTGCCCATAGAATCGTTCTTGCGAGGGACTCCTGCATGCATTTTTTTTTCTAAAAAGTAATAATATCAACGTGAATGCCACAGTGACCAACTTTCCCAGGTGGTTGCGGCTGGTAAATTTTCTTTCAGCGGCGCATCCTGAATCAATTCAATATCCCGGATATTATGTCAAAAAAAGACCCGTTACGGGAACTCTATAAAAGCCTGACAGGTAAAGGCGCATTACCCCTGGAACCGGATGATCCCTATTATGTCCCCATCCTGGAAGCCTCTCCGGAAAAAGATCCCATCCTGGCGCTTTGGCAGCGGATAGACCTGGCCGAGTCTGAAAGCATCAACCTG
>RKSL01000251.1 GCA_008633435.1 Candidatus Desulfobulbus rimicarensis
AGGCAGTTTTTTCCCATACAGACTTCTGGCAGTAGCAATAAACGCCCCTGCCAACCCTGTGCCACGCAAGGTATATTTATTGTCGCCATTTTTGGCAATGACATTGTCTATTTCGCTATTGATTTCATTGTAACGGTTGCCACCTGTGCTAAAACTGCCTTGCTGTTCCAGTATGGCGTGAATGAGGAGTTTGTAGGGTTTGGTGGGTATTTGGCTCATGATTGGGTCTCCTCTTTTAATAGCTCTAAAAACAGGATAAGGGTGTCAAGATTAATATTGCCGGATTCATTGGAGACTTCATACAAGATTCTTGCAAGATTGTTTTTTCCAATTCCCTGATAACAAGGTTTCCCTAATAATGTGCCTGCAAACTGTGCAATTTTTAACTGATTATCACAGTGACTTGGCAGTGTTTTAAATTTGTCAATTAGCTCTTTCCATTGTCGATCATTTGGGAGTTTCCCATTTGAGTTTTGAAGTAACTGATTGATTACAGATCTTAATTCTTCTTTTTTCTTATCTAATTCTGCTTGTTTGGCTTTTTCTTGTGCCGCTATTTTTTGCTGATATTGTTCTTCAAGTTGCTTTGCCTTTTCTTTGAGTTTAACCGGCAAATTAATCTTATATTGCCCATAGCCTTCTCTACTGCGTTCGCCCAGTGTTTGAGGGAAATGGCTAATGTCGTCATCTGTTATTGCTTTATCGGTTTTGATTTCAAAACTACTGCCACGTCGAATGACTTCAAAAGGTCGTGTGGGCAAGCCACTTACATAGTTAAAACTGCCTTGCTGTTCGGTTTCCTGATAGGCTTTCAGTTTTGTGATTGTAATACCCAGTAGATCACCCAGTGTTTCTTTGTTTAACTGGGTGAGATAGCCCAGATTATCGCCTCGAATAATCCAGTCGCTAGTGGCGGTGATTGTGAACGTATTGTTGCTGTCTTTCTGATGCCTGTTTTCACTACTGCTTGTTTTCTGGCGGGTTTCAAGCGGTGCCTTGCCTCTACCAATATAAAGCGTTTGTTCAAGGTATTGGCTAATGGTATTGAGCAAGCCAGCATCCTCGCAGTAGATTTCGCTGATAAAGTGCATATTTTCAGGAATACGCTGTTCTGAAAATAGTTCGAGATCTTTGCGCTTGAGTGTTTTATCACACGGATCACCGCGCTGGTTACGCATGCGTATGCTCATGGGCTGGGTGTAGCGTCTCCATACATTATTTTCATCTTCAACAAGATATATCTCACCTTTGGGTCGTTCGGTTTTCAAGCCGTTTTCAGGCTCTTGTTCAAATAGGTTGATGTCTTTTATATCATCCAGTTCGGGAGCGTTTTCTGCGTCATTTTGTGATATTGCCCAGTGCGGCCAGGGTGATAGTGCCTTGTTCTCATCGTTATTTTTCGCTTGTTTAATGGCGTGTATCTGATTGGGCATGGGCAGGCTGGTGATTTTATCAAGTGCCTTGCTTTCGTAGCCTGCTGGTAGCGGGTAGGCATTGCCTATGCGCAGTTCCGCCTGATATAGTGCTTGGAGTGCATTATCACCCCCTGTTTGGTGGGCAATGGCACACAGTGCAGCAAATAGGGTACGCCCGGAAATATGGGATTCACTGCGGATAATATTGCCGGCATAGCCGCTTTTTGGAATACATAGTGGTTCGGTATTACAGAGGCATATTTTCAGGGTATTGCCTTGTGTGTTATCAATGTTTTTATGGCGCAATGGTTTTTCTTTGTATGCTATGGTGAGTTGACCACTGCCACGGGTGCGTTCCGAGCCAAGGCGGGTGGTAAATTTAAGAATGGCTTTAAATGCTGTTTCTGCCTCTGTGCTGACCTGATTCAAGGTAACACTGCCTGTCAAATCTATTCCGGCACGGATGTATTCAATACGCCGCAGGCTGTTTTCTTCGGGACAGCGGGAGTTTACCTGTCGTGCGGTGGCATCCCATTCAATCAGGCAGTCTTTGGTTTCTGCGGTCAGGGATGAACAATCCAGCTTGCGTTGTTTGCCACCTGCCTTGCCAAATAACTCATGGATTACGTCTTTTGAGATCACACCAAGCTCACACAAGCGTTTGCCATTGTCTTTCATGACACCACGAAAATGGTGACGGTCAATCACGGGGATGCCCTGACTATTTCGCGCCTGCACGGCATCTACGGTAACGCTGCCTGTGCCTGTGCCACTGTGCAGGTCTTCCAGCAGTTTAATGGACAGTTGGTAGTGTTTGCTGATTGGTGCCATTTTAGTTTTCCTCCTGCTGTTTGTTGTCTGCTTCTTTCTCGCCAGCATCACTGCGCCCCAGATAGTGCAGTTCAATAAGCTCCATCAGGTCTTTATAGTGAGTGAGGTGTTTTTTTTCCGTATCGCCGATGGATTGCCAAAGCGTTTCGCCTTTTTTTCCGTAGAGACTTTCCAGTTCAGGTGGTAAGGGTGAGATATTTTTATAGTGCGTGATACTTTTATCCTTATCAAAAGCACCGATTGGATGCAACAAACCTTTGAGCTTGGAGCGCGGCAATTTTTCCTCATCGGATTT
>RKSL01000059.1 GCA_008633435.1 Candidatus Desulfobulbus rimicarensis
TGCCTTGATTAAGGGCTGTGCTGCGGCTCAAGGAGAGTTTATCGCCCGGCAGGATGCAGGAGATATTTCTTTGCCGGGGAGATTACAGGCTCAACTGGCGGTGTTCAAACAGCAACCTGATGCGGCAATGGTTTCCTGTGGTACTCGTTTTGTTGGGCCGGGTAATGAGACATTAAATGAAGTTATTCAGGATCAGGATGAGGCAACTTCAAGGCTGTTGACTACGGATATTGAAAATATCCGGGGGCCGTCGCATCATGGCAGTACAATGTTTAAGAGAAAAATTTATGAACAGGTCGGCGGGTATCGAACAGAATTTTATTTTGCCCAGGACCTTGATCTATGGATCCGGCTTGTCGAACATGGTGAGCATCGTATAGTTCCGGAAGTTCTCTATCAGGCATCATTTGTTCCCTTCTCGCTGTCCGGTGTGAACAGGAAACAGCAGGTTGCAACAGCAGCATTGATCCTTGAATGCGCCAGACTGCGCAGAGCCGGAAAAGAAGAAAAATCTGTCCTGCAGCAGGCAGAAAATATTCGTCCTGATAACAAAAAAAGGTTCAGCCGGATGCAGCAGGCAAGTGCCCTTTATTTTCTGGGCATGTGTCTGCGAAAAAAGGAAGATGCCCGTTCAAAAGACTATTTTCGTCAGGCTGTCTGGGTCTTTCCGTTGCATCTGAAAGCAGTATTTCGCCTACTGGGCAGCTGATATGAAAGCGCCCATCTTTAATCCGGACTGGTCTGCCGAGACTGTGGCGTTGTATAATCACGACATGCAGGAGCTGTGGGACCCGACCATTGCTCCGCAGGTCTGGAACCAGTATCATAACCAGCTGGCAGTCTATCTCTCTTTTGTTCCCGATGAACCGCACATAGACATTCTTGATGTCGGCTGCGCCCAGGCAACGCTGGCTCTTCTGCTGGCTGAAACCGAGCATCGGGTGGTGGCAATGGACTTGCGGCAGGAGTTTCTGGACTATGCTGTTTCCCGCTACGAGTCCGGAAGTATCAAATTTATCCAGGGGAATGTTCTTGAAATAGATCTCAAGGAGAGCTTTGATCTTATTTTTGCAAATCAGATTGTTGAACATCTGGTCTATCCGTTAAAGATGATTGTCCGGTTGAAAAATCTGCTTAAACCCGGCGGACGCCTGATAATCACCACGCCCAACGGAGCGTACCTGAAGAATTCTCTGCCGTGTTTCAGTGACCTCGGTGATCCTGGCCAATGGGAAGACAGGCAGTTTACCGCAGACGGCGACGGTCATTTTTTTGCCTATCACAGGCAGGAATTAGTTGAGTTGTTTGAGCAGGCAGGTTTTTCTTCTATAGCAACCCGTTTTTTCGAAACGCCTTGGATTTCCGGACACATGAAGGTTCGTTATCTTCATGGCAGAGTTCCTGTCGGTATGCTTAAAATTTTAGACAGACTGACGTTAACTCTCCCTGTTGTGAAAAGGATCTGCGCACATCAGTTACTCATAACAGCTTGCTCTCCCTGAAAAGGGGTGGATCTATGGAACGTATGCATTTACTTTTTGCTGTAGGTATATCCTGGATGCGGGCAATGCTGCTACGCCTCAGAGGGGCAATTGTCGGCGCTAAGGTGTCTATTGATTCCGGGTGCAGGTTTGTCAGGGCGGAGAGCCTAACTCTGGGACAGCGAGTAACTCTTGAACAGTTTGTTTATTTGAAATGTGTAACTGAATCAGCACGGTTGACCCTGGGTTCCTGGTCTTTTCTGGGTAGAGGAGTGGAAGTTGACTGCCAGGGGAGTATTAATATCGGGGAACATGTACTCATTTCTCCGGGTTGTTTTATCACTGATCATAACCACGGGATTATAGAGGGTAAACGCATAGATCAACAGGCATGTACAGTCGGGGATATACGGATAGAAGATGATGTCTGGGTTGGGGCAAATGCTGTAATTTTGCCGGCAGTAACGATCGGCAGAGGGGCTGTTGTCGGGGCAGGAGCTGTCGTGAGTCACGATGTGGCCGCCAATACCATTGTTGCAGGAGTACCTGCCCGTGTCATAGGACATCGCAAATGACAGGCGAGAAGTTTCCCGAGATCTCTGTCGCTATCCCAACCTACATGCGTGAGCAGGTTCTGCTGGAGACCATAGATCAGCTGCTGGCACTTGAGACTCTGCCTGCAGAAATACTGGTTGTTGATCAGACGCTTCAGCATGACAGGGAAACCAGCCAGAGGCTGCAGAGACTTGCCGATAGCGGCGCAATTCAATGGCTTCGTCTGGAGATTCCGTCCATTCCTGCTGCGATGAATCACGCATTGTGCAGGGCTGCTGGTGATGTAGTGCTTTTTCTGGACGATGATGTGGAGCTGACTTCTGAAATTATTGCCGCTCATGCTGCCGCCCACAGTGAACATAATGTTGCCCTGGTGGCGGGCCAGGTCGTGCAGTCCTGGCAGACAGTGCAAGACGTGCAGGAAAACGCGTTTATCTCTGGCAGGGAAGATGATCCTGATGGGTTTTGCTTTAACTCTGCACGTAGTTGCCGGATATCACGATTCATGGGGGGCAATTTTTCAATCAAAAAAAGTATTGCCTTGCAGATTGGTGGTTTTGATGAAAACTTTGTCCGGGTTGCCTATCGTTTTGAGGCGGAATTTGCCGCCCGGCTCCTGGCAGCCGGGCATGAAATACTGTTCTCTCCGGATGCGTCCATCCGGCATCTCAAGGTAGAATCAGGCGGTACCCGAACTTTTGGTGAACATCTGAAAACCATCTTGCCGTCGCACTGCGTGGGGCGGTATTATTACCTGCTGATTGCCGGAACAGTGACAAGACGCCTGATCCGAATTACCATAGGTCCGTTTCGGGCAGTGAAAACCCGTTTTCATCTATCCCACCCCTGGTGGATACCA
>RKSL01000252.1 GCA_008633435.1 Candidatus Desulfobulbus rimicarensis
CCATTTCTTCATTAAGAATCGGGATCGGCACGCCCAGACCAACAGCCAGAGAGCAGCCATAGCCTTGAATGCTCACCCCCCGCAACCATTCTGCAGACATCTGTTTCATATCTCCCTGCACCATCATGGTACCGGCCGGGCGGGTCGGTACCCCGTTCTTCCCCCGGGTTGCCTGATAATTATGCTGACTGCCGTTAAAGGTTACATACCCTACCCCGCCACCAAGAAAAATTCGGGTACCAATGCCAATTGTCCGGTAAAGCGGATCATTGAGCAACGGACTGAGCGAACCTGCGCTGCAATAATTGGCATTGCGGCATTTAGGTTTAAGCGCCCCCATATATGTATAGACAGTACGATCAGATAAATTCACTGCACAGTTATAATTCTGGTACCCGTTACGCGGATTACATAAAAGTGCGTGACCAAAATCTGCCAATGTCAACTCTTTTTTACATTTTGTGTTGGCATAACAATCTGTTGGATACGCTTTGGCTTCAAGAAACACTTTTTTCCCTGCCACCAGATCTTCTATTATATGGCCACCGCCATAACGAAATTCACCAGGATACACTTTATTTAAAGGATCATCTTCAGCAGGCTCTGTGGCTCCAAGATAGACATCAATTGCGGCAAGACCACCATACGCCGACACCTTATTTATCCATACTTTCTGTGCTTTAATGGTGGGTGTTGTCTGGCCGAAATTAAGAAACGCACCAGATGAACACATAGTGGAAAACGTACCAGTGGTGACCACATCAATCCGGCGGGCAGCTTCAACCGGCCCGTCATTTTTGACAATATCGATCATTTCTTCAGCCGTGACCACCACAGCTTCGCCGGATTTAATCCGGGCATTTATTTCTGCATACGTTTTATTCACTTCAAATTCACTCATAGGAACCACTTCCAGTAACATGTATTTAGTATTTATATTTGGCGATTCTTCCCGCATGAACGGAATCTACCAGTTTGACTGTGCCAAAGACTCTCCGACACAGCTGGCCAGCTGGTTGTGTAAACCTTCCAGTACAAGCGGAGAGTTACAAATTTGTTTTAAACAACGAAGTATTGTTGATACTGGCCATTCTATAAAAAAAAAGCGCTGATGCAACCCTTTTCAATTTTTTCTTTGCAACCTCTCTAAGATGCTTTAGCATAGAGAGTTTTTAGAATGTATTAATTGGGTATTTCCTGGCGTATCTTCTCCAGCCACATTGATTTGTCCAGAACAGGCCTGCTCACTATTAACCCCTTAACCAAAAAATGATAATGGGTGATCAAAACAATATTGTCAAGGTTCGTCAACGCATTGATGAAATAGATGACACCTTTCTCAAACTTCTTAAAGAACGTCTCAACTGTGCGCTTGAAATCGGCAGATTAAAAAACGAAACCAGCCGCGCAAAATGGGATCCCCAGCGCGAACGTGAAATTTACGACCGTCTGCTGGCAGACAACCAGGGTGTATTTCCGGAAAAGGCACTACGTTCCATTTTCCATGAAATCATTACCACCTGCAGGCTCTCTCAAAAGAAAACAGAGGTCTCATATCTTGGGCCAGAAGCCACCTTTACCCATCTTGCCAGTGTAAAGTATTTTGGCCAGTCAGCAGCATACAAATCAATGGAATCTATTGATGAAGTCTTTAATGAAGTAGAAAAAGGCCGCGTCCAGTATGGAGTTGTACCTGTTGAAAATTCCATTGAAGGCGCAGTGTTCTCCACTCTGGACTCATTTATGAAATATAGTGTGAATATCTGCGGAGAGCTACAGCTCCCCATCACCCATAACCTGGTTTGCCGATCAGGCAATATTAATGACATTCAGACAGTGGCCTCCCATGCCCAGCCACTCGCTCAATGCCGCGAATGGCTGAAAAAAAACATGGCAGACATCCCCACACTTCCTGTTTTTTCAACAGGTGGTGCGGCACAAATGGCTGCCAACAATCCAAATATTGGTGCCATTGCCAGTGATCTGGCTATAAAGACCTATGAACTCCAGGTTGTGGTCAAGGGCATTGAGGATTACCAGGGAAATACCACCAGATTTCTGGTCATTGGCCAGCAGTCGCCTTCACGCAGCGGTAAAGATAAGACATCACTACTACTCGGCGTTGCAGACAGGCCAGGATCACTTAATGAAGTGCTGACAGTACTTTCTGCAAAGAACATCAATCTTGCCAAAATTGAATCACGCCCCATAAAGGGAAAACAATGGAAATACCTGTTTTTCATAGACATGCTTGGCCACATTGAAGATCCCGTTATCCGGGAGGGCTGCTCCATTCTGCAGCAGATTTGCCCTTATTATGAATGGCTGGGTTCATATCCCCAGACAGACGATCTCAAGTTCACCAGCTGATCAACATTTTTACCGGCAGTTATCACTCCAGCCGATAACTGCCGGTGGACGTCTTTACTCCTTCTCTTTCCGGTGTATACATGCCCTATCTTCTTTCCTGTCAGGAACTCAGCAAGTCTTTTGGCGCCCAGACACTTTTCACTTCTGTTAATCTGGTTGTTGCCAAGGGGGAAAGGATTGGCCTGATTGGCCCTAATGGTTCAGGAAAATCCACACTTTTAAAAATACTCTGCAATCTCGTTGAACCTGACAGCGGCAAAATATACCGGCAAAAGCATGTACGGCTCAGTTATCTTGATCAACAGGATATTTTCAATGAAGATGAGACTGTCAGAGACAATCTGTATACCCCGTTAACCACTTTTGGGCTTGATGAAACAGAACAGTTTAACCGGGTAAACGCTATTCTCAGCCGGGCAGAATTTGCTGAACCTGATTCACCCGTCAGCCTGCTTTCCGGAGGATGGCGAAAACGGTTGGCAATCTGCAGGGCTCTTGTTGTTCACCCTGACATTCTGGTCATGGATGAACCAACCAATCACCTGGACATTGAAGGTATTCTCTGGCTGGAAAAATTACTGCAGTCATCTCTGCCCGAGTCTCCAGATGCCTTTATCATGGTCAGTCATGACCGCCGTTTCCTGGAAAACACAGTGAATCGGTTGGTTGAGCTTTCTGCCACATATCCGGAAGGCACCTTTGAAGTCAAGGGTAATTACTCAGCCTTTCTCGAAAAAAGAGAAGAATTTCTCAAGCAACAACAGCAGCACGAAGAACGGCTGGCCAATAAAGTCCGACGTGAAACTGAATGGTTACGCCGGGGGCCAAAAGCAAGAGCGACCAAAGCAAAATACAGAAAAGATGAAGCCTATCGCCTCCAGGATCAACTTGCTCAAGTTAAAACTCGTAATCGCGCCGGCGGCAATATAGATATTTCTTTTGATACCACCCACCGAAAAACCAAAAAGCTGCTCACTGCATCAGGGCTTACCAAAGGGTATCACGGGCGCGTCTTGTTTGCAGACCTGGACATTGTTCTCTCCCCTGGTACCAGGCTGGGACTTCTTGGCAATAATGGCTGTGGCAAATCTACCCTTATGCAGATCCTTGCTGATGCAGCCACAGATAGTGGACATAAACCTGATTCAGGAACGATCAAGACTGCGGAAAATGTGCGAATAGTCAGTTTTGATCAGCGCAGAGAACAGCTTGACCAGGAGCAGACCCTGCGACGCGCCCTGGCTCCCGATGGAGATGCCATCGTCTTTCAGGATCGTTCAATCCATGTTGTTTCCTGGGCAAAACGATTTCTTTTCCGGGCAGATCAGCTTGAAACTCCGGTTTCTCGTCTCTCAGGCGGTGAACAGGCTCGTATTCTTATTGCCTCGCTGATGTGTAAACCAGCAGACATTCTATTACTTGATGAACCGACCAATGATCTCGATATCCCTTCGCTCAATATTCTTGAGGAAAGTTTACATGATTTCCCTGGAGCCTTGGTACTGGTTACCCATGACCGTTTTATGCTGGACAGAATTTGTGACCGGGTACTCGGCTTTAACGGCAAAGGTCAGGTTGCCTTTTACGCTGATTATCACCAATGGCTTCACGATATTCAGTCATCTTCCTGTCCAGAAAAAAAATCTCCTGAGCCCAACAGGCACCCCCAACAGCAAAAAAAGAACAACACCGCCAGGCTCTCCTACATGGATCAGCGGGAATATGATCAAATAGAAGAGAAGTTAGATAAGGCAGAACAACAGCAACAGCAACTGGAACAGCTCATGCAGCACTCTGAAACTGCAGCTGAGCCTGAAAAACTTAACAAATGCTGGCAACAACTTGAAAATGTACAACAGGAAATAGCCCGGCTTTACGCCCGCTGGGAAGAATTGGAAAATATCAAGGATGGAAAAGTCTGAAAACACCCAAATCACCTGCCCTGTTTGTGGCGGATGTGGCCAGATACGTTTTTTTCAGGGGGAAAGTCGTTTTTTACTCACTGATGATGAATGTCCTACCTGTTGTGGCCTCGGCTCTATACCTGTTGAAGAATCAAAAAAGCTTCACTCCAAGATTCCCCCTGAAAAACCAAAAAAT
This sequence comes from Candidatus Desulfobulbus rimicarensis, assembly GCA_008633435.1. Classification (GTDB taxonomy): domain Bacteria; phylum Desulfobacterota; class Desulfobulbia; order Desulfobulbales; family Desulfobulbaceae; genus Desulfobulbus_C; species Desulfobulbus_C rimicarensis. Next base: position 4,471 of record RKSL01000252.1, read on the forward strand.
ACGTAGCTGCTTCGTCTGCCACTTATTTTTGTCATTAATTATTTTTTTAATATCTCTCATTTTAAGTAGTGACAAAGCCACAACAGTTCTTACCGTATGGGAGCAATAATGACGATAGCCTTAACTTTGAGGAGTGTAACAATGTACGCAACGCTCAGAAAACTCACACCTTTTTTACTTATTTTTTTTACAATCAGTTTTGTAGAAGCTGGCATTATAACCCACTATGCTGATGCCCGTTCACGTGGCGGTGGCCGCTCTTTCCGAAGGGTAGCGCCCCGAAGAACTGCACCCAGAAAGGCACCAACTGCTACAAATCAGCGCACCAGAGGCCGGTCAAGTTTTGGTCGTGGACTGGCTGGCGGATTACTGGGAGGCGCCATAGGCAGCATGTTGTTTGGTTCCATGTTTGGCATGGGGGGCAATGGCATGGGCATTATTCCTCTGCTTATCCTGGGGGGCGTTGGTTATTTTATGTACCGCCGCTTTATGGCTGCACCACGAAACAGTAGCAGCCCTGGTTACCAGCCACCTCCTGCTGGCGAGTCTTTTTCAGTCCCTCCCGCGCCTCCAGCAGCACATACTGTAGAATCCGGCATTGAGGAAATTCGTCGTCGTGACAGCTCGTTTGATCCCGAACATTTTAAAGAAGTTGCCTCTGATGTGTTTTTTCAAGTCCAGGCAGGTTGGATGCGTCGAGATCTTGACAGTTTCCGTCACCTGCTCGGCAATGAACTTGCCGCTGAATATGCTCAACATTTTGCAGAGATGCAACAAAAAGGCATCATTAATAAACTTGAATCAATTGCCATCAGAAAAGTGGAAATTACAGCTGCGGGTACTGTGGATAATGAAGATTTTGTCACTGTACTCTTCACGGCCAATCTTCTTGACTATACAGTTGATGATAAAACAGGCGACCTTGTTGAAGGTAACATGAACACCCCTGTCAAATTTGCAGAGAAATGGACATGGGCACGCAAGGTCGGCACCCAGGACTGGAAACTTGAAGGCATTGAAGTTGTGTAACAGTTCATCAAGGGGGCTGTAGCCTTGATATTACACCAATCAGTAACCGTTTACCAGTGCCCCTGATTCGTTCAAGCAGGGCGACGAGATATAACAGCGAAGCGGTGTCACCGCCTATGCGAGGAGACCTGATCGGACGAAGCAGGGGTGCTGGTGAACGGTTACGAAGTTGTTAACCAATAATTATCATATTTAATGGATGAACGTACTCAAACACCTACAAAAATAACCCAAAAGGAGACCTAATGGCAGCAGCACAAAGCGGAGACAGCGTAAAAATTCACTACACCGGCACCCTTGAGGACGGCACAACTTTTGATTCATCAGAAGGACGTGACCCGTTGCAATTCACCCTTGGCAGCGGCCAGGTCATTGTTGGTTTTGACGAAGCAGTCAGTGGCATGGAAATCGGCGAGAAAAAAACCGTGAACATTCCTGCAGATAAGGCCTATGGCCAGCGCAATGAAGAAATGATCATCACGGCTCCACGCGATCAGGTACCCAAGGACATTAACCCAGAAGTTGGCCAGCAGCTCCAAATGGCAGGACCAGATAACCAGCCTATTGTTGTGCAGATAACCGAAGTAACCGACGAACATATCATCCTTGATGCCAACCCGCCCCTTGCAGGCAAAGATTTGACCTTTGACATTGAGCTTGTAGCTATCGGCTGATTATTTATTTTTATTTTTTTAATTTCTGTGAATGACTAACCCGCCGCCTGAAAGAAAAGACGATTAAAGACACCGGATTAGTCATTCACAGATCAAGGAATACGCGGGTAAAGCCGGCGATTATGGTTCAGCCATGCTGGTTTATCCGAAAGACGCCGCACCAACTAACGTGCCATGCCGCAGCGACCAACTTTCATAACTTTTTGTGGCCGGCGATTATGATCCAGCCATGCTGGTTTATCCGAAAGACGCAGTACCTACTAACCTGCCATGCCGCAGCGACCAACTTTCATAGCTTTTTGTGGCCGGCGATTATGGTCCAGCCATGCTGGTTTATCCGAAAGACGCAGCACCTACTAACCTGCCATGCCGCAGCGACCAACTTTCATAGCTTTTTGTGGCCGG
>RKSL01000253.1 GCA_008633435.1 Candidatus Desulfobulbus rimicarensis
TGACCCCTTTTATTCAAGGGGGACAATGTATCGGTGGCCCTATGGGTAAGGTAGGCTGACAACAGATAATTTGTAACTATTCAGCTGTACCCAATCTTCAAGCGATCAGGCCTCCTCGCATAGGTGGGCTATAGCTCGTCGACCTGCTTACTTGAATCTCAGGCACATCTGAACAGTTACTGGCCGGTGATTATGCAAACTTCCAGCCCCCACCTGAAGTTACAGATAATTTAACAAATGAAAAAATAATGGAACATAAAAACAGCTTGTCCCCCGGTACACAGTTGGGGAAATTCACAATAGAGGAAATCCTCAGTCACGGTGGCTTCGGCATCACCTATAAGGTCATGGATACGGGTTTACACCGACTGGTGGCCATCAAGGAATACCTGCCTCAGGATCTGGTCGTGCGGGAGGCGGATACCACCGTTGCCGCCAAATCAACCAGTGATGAGGAACCGTTCCAATGGGGCCTGGCACGATTCATGGACGAAGCCAGAACTCTCGCCAGGTTTGAACATCAAAACATTGTCACGGTTTATGATTCATTTGAGGCCAATAATACCGGGTATATGGTGATGGCTTATGCCGAAGGCGAGACACTGGGGGAACGCCTTGACCGGATCGGCGAAGACACCATAATGGGAGAAAAAGAGATCATGTCCTGGCTGCTCCCCGTTCTGGATGGTTTACAGGCCGTTCATAAAAAGGGTATTCTCCATCGTGATATCAAGCCGGATAATATTTATATCCGCCGTGACGGCAGTCCCATGCTCATAGATTTTGGCGCGGCCCGTTACGCGTTAAGCAGTAAGAGTAAAAGCCTGTCAGTGGTTTTAACGCCCGGTTACGCGCCCAATGAGCAGTATTCCAGCAGTGGCAAACAGGGGCCGTACACTGATATTTACGCCCTGGGCGGAGTACTGTATCGTTGCATCACCGGTCGTGATCCGGTAGATGCCCCGGAGCGGATGCAGACTGTCTTTGCCGAAGGCGGAGAAGATCCTCAACCTGCGGCGGTGGATCTCGGCCAGGGTTATCCTGGCAATCTGCTGTCTGCGGTTGACGCGTCGCTTGGTATTCGTCCCATGGATCGTCCGCCCGACGTACCGCAGTTTCGTGAATTGCTCGCGGGTAAAAAAACCGCTTCGCCGGAGCCTGAACAGAAACCGGCGAAACGAAAGCAAACGATCATGGAAGAAAAGGCGGAGAAAAAGGATCCGCCGCCGGTTACTCCAACACCATCAAACAAAACGAAATCAAACCAAAAGCTTCTGTTTGGAGGGCTTGGTCTCCTCCTGGGTTTTGGCGCTTTGTTGATCTTTCTGGGTGTGGATAAGGGAGAGACCTTCACCGACCCGACCACGGGCATGGAGTTTGTGTATGTGAAGGGAGGTTGTTATCAGATGGGTGATACCTTTGGCGATGGCAATGACGATGAAAAGCAACACGAGGTGTGCGTGGATGATTTTTACCTGGGCAAATACGAGGTAACTCAGGGCGAGTGGCAGAAAATCTTTGCCACCAATCCATTCAGGTTTAAAAAAGGAAATAACTATCCTGTGGAAACTGTAAACTGGTACGAGGCCGCCTCCTTTGCCAATCATCTTTCCCAAAAAGCCGGATTAAGCAGATGTTATAATTTGCATGGCTGCAAAAACAGTGAAGGCCATGACATGAAATGCAGCGACTCCAATGTGATAAACAGCAGTTGCACCGGCTATCGCCTGCCCACGGAGGCCGAATGGGAATACGCGGCCAGAAGTGGCGGGAAAAAAGAGAAGTATTCCGGTGGTAATGATGTTGACGCGTTGGGTTGGTCTTTTACCAACTCCAGAGATTCTACCCATCCTGTCGGTCAAAAGCAAAAGAACGGTATTGGGCTTTACGATATGTCGGGCAATGTCGGGGAGTGGTGTTCGGATTGGTATGGAAAAAGCTATTATAATTCCAGCCCCCGCAACAACCCTCAGGGGCCATCATCGGGCCGGGGCCGCGTGGATCGTGGCGGCAGCTGGAACAACTACTCGTGGTATCTGCGGTCGGCCGACCGCCTCGGCCCCTGGCCCGGCCTCCGCGACAACTTCCTTGGCTTCCGCCTTCTGAGGACACCTTAGTAGCCCTTGGCTCTTTTACCGTTTTACCCTTGCAGCGTTGTGGTGGTTTATCGTGGTCGTGGCGCAGTTTAGCCACGAAACCACGATAAACCACCACAACCGCACCAGTGCCAGGGAGGTGGGTCAACGGATGGAAAAAAATAAAAAGGGTCAGAGTAGTTGTAAATTGTCAATCGTTTTTTCAAATTAAAGAAACAGCACTACGTTCCTGGACACTAAGCCCGCCGTACAAGGTTGCGGAGAATTCTATCGGAGATAATTTGGATCTGACCTATTAATTCATAATTCAGACCCTATTAATTCACAATAAGGCAAAGGTAGTCAGTCACAAGGCCTACGGGGTTAGGACTGCCGACAACTATATTCGTAACCTTGAATTATTGTGAATTAATAGGGTCTGAATTATGAATTAATAGGTCAGATCCAAATTATCTCCG
>RKSL01000060.1 GCA_008633435.1 Candidatus Desulfobulbus rimicarensis
GCTTCTTCACGTTTTACATTGGGGTAATTCAACACCACATGCGCCCAACGATCAGATTTGATGGATGCCCACCATTTATTGGCATATTGATCATAAGGATAAGCGATACCTTCGGCATGCCATGATTTGCCGACACCTTCAGCACAGCCACCTAAAATACCGATATTACCTGTCATAGATTGCAGGGCTGCACCCATGCGGCTGTACTGTTCACCATAGGCATTACGACCGGGTGACCAAGAGGCTTTTAATGCCGCTGGTTTAGTGGTGGCATACATATCGGCGAGCTTGATAATGTCTTCGGCAGATACGCCACAAATTTCAGCTGCCCATTCAGGGGTCTTAGGTGTGCCGTCATATTTACCTAAGATATAGTCTTTGAAGTTTTCTTTACCATTGGCTGAATTTTCTGCCCAATTCGGCATAGTTCCTGCATCCATGCCTTGCACGAACTTATTGATAAACTCTTGATCTTGCAAGTTTTTACTAAAGATATAATGCGCCATTCCTGCCATCATTGCGGCATCGGTATTGGGTTTGATGGGTATCCACCAAGCATCATAAGCGGCAGCAGAATCGGTGTATTGAGGATCAACCACCACAAACTTACAACCATTCTGTTTTGCCATGCGCATATAATAAAACGTATTGCCACCGTGGAAGGTATAGGCAGGGTTCCAACCCCACATAATAATCAGCTTACAGTGTGCGTAAGCATCATCTTCATTACCATCCTGAATGGTGCCAAATGTCCAACGAGAACTGGTTGTCGTGCCTTGGTAGGAAGGAACTGACCATGAATTGGTACGACAACCAAAAACGCCCAGAAAGCGACCTAATAAGCCTTCAATCTGGTCAGACTTATGCAATACACCATAAGATGCCCCCGCATAACTCTGGTCAAGTATCGCCTGAGGACCATACTTGTTTTTAATTTCTATCATTTTTTTGGCTGTGAAATTTAATGCTTCATCCCAACTCACACGCTTAAACTTGCCTTCACCACGCTTACTGCCTTTAACCCGCATCATAGGGTAAAGCAAACGCTCGGCTGAATATAAACGCTGTCGATAAGAGCGACCACGTAAACAGGCGCGTAGTTCTAACTCATCATTTTCATCTTTGCCAAAATGACCATCTTTTTGATAGCTACCGTCATCGGTTGATAGCCTGACGATCACATCTCCTTTTTTATGTGCCACGAGCATGTGACGTGAGCCACAGTTGTGTGCGCAAGAGGTGACGACGGTTTCTAGCTCATCATCTTTAGGGTATGGCTCATAGGCAAATGCCTCTGCCTTTTTGGGTGTTACTGTTAGTAAGCCCCCTGCTCCTAATACTGCTGCGCTACCCGCTGTTGTCTTTAAAAAAGAGCGACGCGTAACATTTAATTTACTACTTAGTAGTGGAAACTTTTTTAAATTAATTTCCTCATGATTCTTAGTCATTATCTCATCCTCATTCCATGATCACTTGGTTTTTACATCTTTAAGAAAACGAGCCTGCGACTCTGTTGGGCGACCTTTTGCCCAATCTGGAATTTCTTTTGCGATTCCTGGCCAACTATGACGAGGATAGGGGTAACTGATTCGATACCATGCTCGACCACCGTGACAGCCATAACAGAGATCACCATTGGTTTTTCCTGCTTCTTCAATAGCCTCTGGTTTGAGGAAGTTCACTTTATGACGGTTAGTACGGAAAGCAGCATGACATGCCATACAATTATTACCAAACATCTTGCCTGACTCTTCCCAAGGACCTGTTAGACCCGCCATGTTTTTCCACGGATATTTTCCATGACACATTAAGCAGACATTCGGATCAACCATTTTACGCATAACAGGAGCGTGTGGACCATCTGCTGATGAACCCACGGTTTCTTCGCGAGGATCATTACCTTGATGGCAAGTGGTACACTGCATATTCATGAGTTTTTTCGCTAATGGACCAACAAGATGACGACGATGGAAAGTATCTTGCTCACCTTCATAGGTATTGAGTGTTTCATACCATGCTAGAACTTCAGATTTTTTTACTCCAGCAGGTGAAACATCTCTGGGTTTTCTATCGAGAATTTCTTTATGACAGGCTAGACACTGCTCATTAGTGGCTGAATCAATAGCCGGTTTAAAATGAATTGGATCCCATTTAGCACGGTGATAGTTTTTTTCTTGTGCTAGCGCTTTGTCGGCTGTTTTGTCGGCTGCAATGACACTGCCAGACATGACAGTACTCAGTAATAAAGTCGCTAACATAAAAAAGTTGAGCTTTTTCATGTTTTATTCCTTTGACTTTAGATGCTTATTTGAAGCGTAAAGTAAAGCATCTATTAAAAATTTTGGGGTGGATAAAACCTGTGTTTTTCAGTGAGTTAAAAGTTAACCCTTGCTAATCTGTTCCACAAAAAAATACAGATTTAACCCAATACAAATTCAGAACCAAAGGCGGTAGAGAACTACCACCTTCAGTTACTAGCGATAAATAATATTCGCTTTTAGAGATTACTTCTTAACAGGTGGAGTCCATGTCTTGCCATTCATACCAGACATTCCGTTCATACCAGACATTCCGTTCATACCTGACATTCCGTTCATACCTGACATGCCATTCATGCCTGACATGCCATTCATACCTGACATTCCGCCCATACCTGACATTCCATTCATGCCTGACATTCCGCCCATACCTGACATTCCGTTCATGCCTGACATTCCACTCATGCCTCTTTGTTTAGGTACTGGGTAAAGAAGAACTTTTCCATTAGGTAATACTTTGTAATAACCAGTGATACCTGACAT
>RKSL01000061.1 GCA_008633435.1 Candidatus Desulfobulbus rimicarensis
TAGATAAGGGGGAGCCAGGCCGCTGCCGGTGGCCACTGTATTGCCCCGGTGACCATCCCGGTAAGCGCGGTAAAAAAAAGGCCGAAGCAGAAACCGTAAAAGAGCTTTGCCATCGGGTCAAGCCCGTCTTTAGCGTTAAAAAGCCAGTAGCAGGCCCAGATAATGGTTGATCCTGCGGCAAGCACAACACCAAACCGATTGAGATCGCCCAGGCTGGTCAATTCGCCCCGGGTCGCAATGATGATTGCGCCAGCGAAACTGACAAGCACGGCCAGCAACTGGCTCTTGTGTAAACGCTGTTTAAGGATGGGAACGGAGAATAATGTCAGCACCAGGGGCCAGCCGTAGTTGAGGCTCATGGCAATCTGGCCGGGCAGAACTGCATAGGCTTTGAACAGGATAACATAGTAGAGAAAAGGATTGAGAAAGCCAAGCAAAGCAGTTCTTGCCAGTGTTTTTGGAGAAAACGGTTGTTTTTTTCCCGCGCCAGCTCTGCTTGTTCCCACCAGGAATACTCCCAGAGCAATGGTTGAAAACAGGATGGAAAAAAAGAGCAAGGTGTACGGGGTAACGTATTGCAGTGCAATCTTAAAGGCTGTTGCCGCAGTTGCCCAAAAAGTGATGACCAGCGTTGTGAGGATATACGCTTTAGCTTGATTGCGCATGGACATTACACGTGTAAAGGAAAAGGTGGGGCTGCATATTTACTCTGACTGTCAGGCACAGAATACTCAGGGCGTCGGGCAGGGTCAATGATCCTTTTGGAGCCAGACATAATTTTCTTGACAGAACACCTGTTGTATTTGATTATCCGCAGCGCATTGAGTAACTATGCCGGGAAAGAGTAGCGAGGAGTCTTTTATTTCAATTAAGGAGGATATACATGAAAACAACAAAGGGTATTGTGCTGGCCGGTGCGCTGGCAGGACTTTTTTTATGTGGTCAGGTCAGTGCTGCTGATCTGAAAATAGGCATCATGGTTCCCACAACCGGTTCCGAGGCAACGGCTGGCAAGGATATGGAGAATTCCATCAAGCTGGCTGTGGATGAGATTAATAAGGGTGGAGGCGTACTGGGTATGCACATAGTCACCATCACCGGTGATGACGGTTGTGACCCGCAGATGGCAACAGCAGCAGCTTCCAAGCTGGTGTCAAGTGATGTTGTCGGTGTTGTTGGCGGCTACTGTTCCGGTGCCACCCTGCCCACGTTAAAAATTTACGGCGATGCAGGAACCCCCTTTGTTGTGGCTGCAGCCAACTCGACCAAGCTCATCGATGCCAACCCCGGCACCTCTTTTCAGATCAACTCCACCGGGTTTGATCAGGTCAACACCGCTGTCAGCCTGTTTGCTGATAAAGGGGTGAAAAAACTAGCCATTGTTCACCAGGGCGACGGGTATTCTGAAGATCTGGCCAAGCTGACCAAGGAAAAATGGACAGCCATGGGCAATGAAGTTGTTGCCTATGAGGTGGTCAACAAGGGTGAGCAGGATCAGTCTTCGCTGGTGACAAAGATTAAATCAACATCTCCGGATGCCGTTTTCTGGACAGCGTATTATTCGGATGGCGCATTGCTTATCAAGCAGCTTCGTCAGGCAGGTTTTCGCAAGTTGATTGCGGTAGGTGATGGTTCCAACTCACCAAAGCTGCTTGAGATTGCCGGCAAAGCCGCAGAAGGGGTTTTCTGTTTTTCCAATCCCACAGCAGAGTATCTTCCAGCAGCTAAACAGTACACTGAAAGTTATAAGGCAGCCTACAAACAGGCTCCGGATGCTTACGGGCCTCTTGCCTATGACGGCATGAAGCTGATGGCCGATGCCATTACCCGGGCCGGTTCCACTGATAAAGCGGCCATTGTCAAAGCCCTTAAAACAACAAAAGCATTTAACGGCATCACGGGTGCGGTGAGTTTTACCGATAAAAATACCCTGGCCAAGAGTAATTTTGTGGTTCTTGTTGCAAAAGATGGCAAATGGACGCTGCTCAAGTAAGACAGTCTGGATAACACAATGACGGGCAGAGACGGTTTTTCCGTTTCTGCCTCTGTTAGGTGCATCATAACTGATAGGTCATATGTCATTTTCGATACATTCAATATCGTCAAGTCGAGAGCTAATATTTACTGACCGCAGAGGCGAGTATTTTAAGGTCTATATAAAAGGTGATGTATCTGCATTTGTAGAAGTCTGGGCATATACAGATGCAAATGGGCTTTCTGGTTTATTTCAAGAACTGGCCAGCTATGAAAAGCCGTGGCAAGGCGAAGAAAGTTGGGGGTCTATTGAAGGAGAGTTTGTTATTTCCGCAACCTGTTCCCCATTGGGTGAAGTATTGTTTGCAATTCAATTATATGGTTTGCAAGGTGCGCCAGAGGAATGGAAGGTGTCTGTGGGGTTGGCGACTGAATTTGGTCAACTGAGCAATATCGCAAAACATGCGAAGGAGTTCTTTTCGTGAGCCAAGCACCAAACCAGGCGCTTCACCTGACCGCTTTTTCGCTGCGCTCAAAAGCGTCAGGTGAGCTTGGCCGTTCTTTTCAGCGGATGTCAATCGTTGTTTCTAGACAAACGTACCTTCTCATATCTGAGCTTGCAGGATGTGTGATGGCAAGCAGTAACCGGGAAAAATTTCATGTCAAATCTTGACATTATCCTTCAGCAGTTGGCAAACGGGATCATCCTCGGGTCATTTTATGCCCTGGTTGCCCTTGGCTACACCATGGTCTACGGGATCATCAAACTGCTCAATTTTGCCCATGGCGATCTGTACATGGTGGGCGGATTTGTCGGGTTTGTGTTTTTATCAGCACTCAGCGGTCTGCTGGGAACAAGCTGGGCAGCAATCACCTTTTCCATGGTGCTGAGTATGCTGGCTGTTGGCCTGCTGGGGGTCATTATTCAGCGGGTGGCGTATCAGCCCATGCTCAATGCCCCCCGCTTGTCCATTCTTATTACCGCCCTTGCCGTGTCCATGATTCTGGCCAACGGGGTCATGGCCGTTACTGACGGCGAGTACATGGCCTTTACCACTGACCTTGGCTACGACGGGTTGGATTTCGGCAACGTGTTTATCTCGTATACGCAGCTGGTGCTGGTGGTTTCCGCCAGTGTGCTGATGATTGTACTGACCCTGTTTGTCCACAAAACCTTATATGGCAAGGCCATGCGTGCCATAGCCATAGATCAGGATGCCTGCAGGTTGATGGGCATCAATGTGAATCGGGTTATTGCGCTTACCTTTTTTATCGGCTCTTCGCTGGCAGCGGCAGCCGGGGTGATGGCCGGTGTCTACTATGGCTCGCTCCATTTTTCCATGGGTTTTGTCATTGGCCTTAAAGCCTTTACCGCAGCAGTTATCGGCGGTATTGGTTCGATTCCCGGGGCTATGCTGGGCGGGCTTGTGCTGGGCATTCTTGAGGCCTTTGGCACCCAGATTCCCTTTGTCGGCTCTGAGTGGCGGGATGTGTTTTCTTTTGGCCTGTTGATCCTGCTTCTTATTGTTAAACCCACTGGTATGCTTGGCAAAACAGAAATAGAGAGGATGTGAAATGGGCAACTCTCAACCATTAAGCAGCTGGGCAGACTGGCTCAAGCCCCAGCGCAATCGCATGATTGTGCTGATGATTCTGGCCGCCGTGGCCATGGTTATCCCTGTTGTGGCGAACAATTATCTTTTGGAAGTGCTGACCAATGCCTGGTTTTACACCATTTTATGCCTGGGTTTAAATATTGTAGTGGGCTACGCCGGATTGCTCGATCTTGGTTATGCAGCCTTTTTTGCCGTTGGCGCATATACTACCGGAATTCTTACTTCAAAATTCGGCTTTAATTTCTGGCTGACCATACCCTTTGCCGTTGGCTGCTCCATGCTGGCCGGGGTGATTATCGGCGGCCCCACGTTACGGTTGCGCAGTGATTATCTGGCCATTGTGACCCTTGGCTTTGGTGAAATTGTGCGTATTATAGCCCGGAATCTTGAAATAACCGGCGGGGCGTCCGGGCTGATAGGCATTGAGAGGCCATATTTTTTTGGCATCCAGCTCAACCAGGGCATTCATTTTTATTATGTTTTCCTGCTGCTGGCTATTGCGGCCTGTTACGTCAGTTATCGGTTGCAGCATTCCCGCCTTGGCCGGGCCTGGCAATATGTACGCGAGGATGAAGACGCTGCCGAAGCCATGGGCATAGACCGGGTGGGGGTTAAGCTCCATGCCTATGTGATTGGGGCAATGTTCGGGGGGATTGCCGGTTGTTTTTTTGCGGCAAAGATGACCGCCATTTCTCCTGAAACGTTCACCTTTGCCCAATCAGTGCTCATTTTACTTGGTGTCGTACTGGGCGGGATGGGCAAGATTCCCGGAGTCATTGTCGGGGCGTTTGCGTTGGTGCTGTTTCCCGAGGTGTTTCGCGGGGTTGGCTCGATGCGCATGTTAATCTTTGCCATCGTCATGCTGGTCATCATGTTGTATCGTCCCGAGGGTATCTGGCCCCGGGTTAAATCCTGAGGAGAGATGATGGCACTTTTACAGGTACAGGATCTTCTCCTGAGTTTTTCTGGTCTTGAGGTCATTAGAACGCTCGACTTTGCTGTTGAAGAGGGCAGTATTGCCAGTCTTATCGGGCCAAACGGTGCAGGCAAGACCTCGGTCTTTAACTGTCTGACCGGGTTTTATCGACCTGATGCCGGCATTATTCGCTTTGCCGGGAAATCACTCATTGGCCGTAAACCCCATAAGATTACCCAGGCAGGTATGGCCAGAACCTTCCAGAACCTGCGATTGTTTAAATCCATGACGGTACTTGAAAATGTGATGTCCGGTATGCACTGTCGCACCTCTGCGGGCGCTCTGGGGGCAGTCTTTCAAACTGGTTCGCAGCAGAGAGAAGAAATCCGCATTCGGGAAGTTTCTGAGGAATGTCTTGATATTGTCGGCCTGCTGTCCAAAAAAGAAGTGTATGCCGGCAACCTTGCCTATGGCGATCAACGCCGGGTGGAATGGGCCAGGGCGCTGGCGACCAGACCCAAATTACTGCTCTTGGATGAACCCGCCGCCGGGCTGAATAACGACGAGAAAAAGGCGTTGATCGCCCTTATACTTCGCATTCGTGATACGCTTGGTATAACTATTCTGCTTATTGAACATGACATGGGGCTGGTCATGGAGGTTTCTGAAAAGATAACTGTGATTGATTATGGTAGAAAAATCGCCGAAGGAACAGCTTTGGAGGTGCAGAATAATCCCAAAGTCATTGAAGCCTATCTTGGCAGTGAAGAGGAGGGCGATTTCCTGTGAGTGGTGCACAAACGGTTTTGCAACTGGAAAATATTGAAACCTTTTATGGCCGAATCCATGCCCTGCGCGGTGTGTCTCTTGCTGTACAGCAGGGAGAAATAGTTACCCTGCTCGGCGCAAACGGAGCCGGTAAAAGTACAATCCTGCGCACTATTTCAGGGCTTAATCGGGCAACAAAGGGGACGGTGGTGTTTCAGGGCAAGGATATCACCTCGTGCAAACCCCATGAGATAGTTGAGATGGGGCTTATCCATGTGCCGGAAGGCCGGCGAATTTTCAAAGGAATGACCATTAAAGAAAATCTTGAGCTGGGTTCATTCACTCTCAAAGACGATGGTGAGCGACAAAAGCGCATGGAACAGGTGTTCTCGATTTTTCCGGTACTTGAAGAGCGGCAGAGCCGGGATGCAGCCCTGCTTTCAGGCGGAGAACAGCAGATGCTGGCCATGGGCAGGGCATTGATGACCCGCCCCAGATTGCTGCTGCTTGACGAACCCTCAATGGGACTGGCACCTTTTCTGGTGAAAGAGATCATGCGGATAATTATCCGGCTGAACAAGGAAGGGGTAACTATTCTGCTGGTGGAGCAAAATGCCCGGGTTGCCCTGCAACTCGCCAGCCACGGGTATGTGCTGGAAACCGGCAAGATCGTCATCAAGGGAGACGCAGCCACCCTGCGTGAGGATGACTCCATTGTCAAAGCCTATCTTGGGGACTAATCAACTGTCACCATTAACAGGCGTGCAGAGTTCGATAAGCGTACCCTCAGGAGACCGCACATAACCGACAGTTTGTCCCCAGGGCTTTTGCTCTGCCTGTTTGACAGGTTTTGCGCCTGCGTTAACAGCCTGAGTTATGGCCGCTTCAACATCCCCGGTGACCAAAGCGATTTCAAACTTTACGGCCTGATCACCGTTTTCATATCCGACCGGAATGTCGCCAACGTTGCTGCTGGCCAGCTCGTATGAGGCAAAGGCAAGGACGGTGTTTCCGGTTTCCAGCTCGCCGTAATCCCCGGATTCATGCAAAAACCGGGTTTCAAAGCCAAACGCCTCCTGGTAAAAGGCCAGTGATTCTGCAACGGCATTGACGTAAATTATCATATACCCCAGTTTCATTGTTTCTCCTGTAAACGTTTACAATTTGGAGGTAATGCCAAGTTCATAGCGCCATGGTGAACGGTTACTTTCTCCTTTCTGTTGGCGGCATGGTAGACCAAAGGTGCTGCCTGCTGTAAACCCTGCAGGCAGCACTTTGATGCAAGGTTGAACTTGCGCTGGTTGGCAGTTTTTTAAGGTTAGGGACGAGCAATATGAACAGAGTATACCTTACTTACCTTTATTATTCCTCCCCTGCAAGACCAAGAGCTTTGGCAATACCTTCGCCATAGGCCGGATCAGCCAGGGTGCAGTTGGCGATATGCCGTTTTTTTATTTCGACCGGAATGTCCCCCATTGCCCTTGCCGTATTGGCAAACAGCACCTGTTGCTGCTCAGCTGTCATCAACCGGAACAGTTTGCCGGGCTGACTGTAATAATCCTCGTCTTCCCTGTGGTTCCAGTGGTCGGCAGTTCCTTCCAGAGTCAATGGCGGTTCCTGATACTCAGGCTGTTCCTGCCACTGGCCCTGGCTGTTTGGCTCGTAGCCGATTGTGGAGCCGTGATTGCCGTCCACTCGCATCGAACCATCCCGGTGGTAGTTGTGAAAGGGGCAGCGGGGTGCATTAACCGGAATTTGATGATGGTTGACCCCCAGCCTGTAGCGTTGCGCATCTCCATAGGAGAACAGCCTGCCCTGGAGCATTTTATCGGGTGAAAAGCTGATGCCCGGAACGACATTTGCCGGATTAAACGCCGACTGTTCCACCTCGGCAAAATAGTTTTCTGGATTGCGATTGAGTGCAAATTCTCCCACTTCAATTAAAGGATAATCACTGTGAAACCAGACTTTTGTCAGGTCAAAAGGATTGTAGGCACATGCTGATGCGTCCTGCTCGGGCATGACTTGAATATACATTGTCCATTTGGGCGTTTTCCCCTGCTCTATGCTCTCGTACAGATCCCGTTGATGGCTTTCACGACACTGGCCGACAAGAGCCTCTGCTTCACTATCGGTAAGGTTTTTAATACCCTGCTGGCAGTGAAAATGAAATTTGACCCAGAAGCGTTGATTTTCTGCATTGATCAGACTGAAGGTGTGACTGCCAAAACCATGCATGTGGCGGTACGTGGCCGGAATACCACGATCACTCATTGTGATGGTTACCTGATGCAATGCTTCAGGGAGTGAAGTCCAGAAATCCCAGTTGTTTTTTGCGCTGCGCATGTTGGTACGCGGATCACGTTTGACCGCATGGTTAAGATCAGGAAATTTTAAAGGATCACGAAGAAAAAAGACCGGAGTATTGTTGCCCACCAGGTCCCAGTTACCCTCCTCGGTGTAAAATTTCAAGGCAAAACCACGGATATCACGTTCAGCGTCAGCCGCTCCCCGTTCTCCGGCAACCGTAGAAAACCTCGCAAACAGTTCGGTTTTTTTGCCGATTTCAGAAAATATTTTTGCCCGGGTATATTGGCTGATATCATGGGTAACGGTAAATGTGCCGTATGCACCAGAGCCCTTTGCATGCATTCGTCGTTCCGGAATGACCTCCCGGTCAAAATGGGCCAGCTTTTCCAGAAACCAGACATCCTGCAACAGCATTGGCCCTCGTGGCCCGGCTGTGAGCACATTCTGGTTGTCTACTACAGGTGCACCATTGTTTCCGGTTAATTTTTTATTGTCAGTCATGTTCTTTACCTCCTGTGATTGATGTGACGCACGTGAAACATTATTTCTTGCGTGCAGTTATAAAAACTTTTATCTCGTAATTATTCTTATTTAATGCGCGAATCATTACACGCATTATGCAAATTTCAGGCAGTGGTTGTTTTCTGTCTGGTAAGATTTACTCTCTAGTCAGAATTATTCTTATCGTATGCGCAAAAAACACCCTGCATAAGCCCGACAAACAGGGGATACAGTCACGGATGAGAATATTTGAAAGAACAGGTACGCCATCAGCGTCCTGGAGCAAACCGTCCCTTGGTTTCAAGAGCGATGTTACCCCTCAAGTTACTAGGCTGCGTTGTCTACATAACCGTAGAAAAACCACGGTATGTTTAGTCGCTGTCACTATTCTGACAATGGTTGCAAACACCGTGGATCACGACATTTTTATCCCGAATCGTGCCTATGGATTCAATGGAATCCGGCAGCTGCACCTCGTCAAATGAGTGCCAGGTAAAGTCAATTAACTGGCCGCATTGGTCACAGAAAAAATGATGATGCTGTTCTATTTTTGCCTCAAAACGCGCTTGACTACCAGGGGTTTCGACCCGCTTCACCAGGCCAAGCTCGACAAAAGTCGCGAGCGTTCGGTACACCGTGTCCAGCGATAGAGTAGGAAGTTTCTTCTCCAGCATCTTATAGAGCGTCTCTGCGGAAGGATGCTCGCTGGAGCGCACCAAAGTATGAAAAATCTCCAGTCTCTGGTGGGTCATTTTCAGGCCATGAGCCCGGCAAATATTTTCAAAATGTGCAATTTGTTGATTGTGATCTGCCATGGAATTATCATATAAGATTTATTCTTAACTGATACATACCTTTTTACACCTGTAGTTGTCAAGAATAAATCTTATATAAAAATAATTTTCAGTATAATGCCCCTTATTTTTTGAAGGTAGTTTTGAGCCCCTTGACCAGAGCATCTTTATCTTCAACGTTGAGCTTTGCTTCGGGATGGTTCAATAAATACCCAAAAGGTGGCATTTCCCCTTTCTGCAGCTTATAGGCTGCAAAAACCCCCTTGTTGATCTCTTGCTGTTCCCACATCGAAGCATTAAAATTTTCCCTGCCTTCTTCAACGTCATGGGCCACCAGCCAGGATACAGGGGCAACGTTGCTGTACCACGGCCATTTTGTTGCATTGCTGTGACAGTCACCACAAGCTCGGTAAAAGAGTTCTTTGGTCTGTTGACTATCCCATTGCACTTCCTGCACTACAGGCGGGTTGTCATGGTTTTTCCCATAAGGGATGAGTTGTGCGCCTGCAAAAGCCAGGATAGCGGCACCAAATATCATCTTGAAATTCATAGGTCTACTCCCTGTGGTTGTCAGGTTTGAGGAATATGATCGGCATGAGACTCTGTATGAGTGTAACAGTCTGCTTTAGATTATTCCCTGAAGTAATAGTGTCTGTTAAAATGGTCGCAAATAGCGGTGTTTCCTTACAAAGAACTCTATGCATTTTTTATAAATAATGGTATCTTTATATCAATAATCACCACAGAATGGTAGGATCGACTCGTTTAATCGTTAACAGGGAGGGCGTATGCTGAGAATCATTTGGTTTTTTTGTGTGAGTTTGGTCGCTTTGGCTTTTGTTGCAACAACCATCCAGGCAAGACCAGGGAAGCGCTATGATAAGACAACAAACACCTGCCGTATTCTTACCTCTGCCAAGCTGAACTGGAACAGTGATCACTGGGGGCTGGGTGCCAAAAAATTTAAAGAGGTGTGTAAAAGTTGTCATAGCCGGAACAATGGTAAAGGTGCAAAGTTCCTCTATATGGAATCGTTTTCATCAAAGGGCTGGAATAAGGTTTTTGCCAGAAAACGCAAAAAATGTGCCCGGGACGGCTCCTGGAATGTCCTTACTGCAGAAGAGCTTTTAGTGGTCAATGATTACCTGTATCGAAATGCCAATGACACCTATGATCCCAATGATGCTGATACCTGCGGGTGATGATTCTTGCTCTCCCGGTCGGGAGAACAGCGGTATAGCAAAAAACTGATTCGTGTTCCTGAGAGGATTTTGTAGGTCATAATTGGTTATCCGTATCACCTGCTGGCCATTAAGGTGATACGGATGTTTTTATGAATCCGGTATCTGTTTGAGGATGATGGCTGAAATGTCCTCCGGCCTTTGACAGGTAAAATCTCCATTGCCCTGCGGGGTAAAGCCCCAGGTGACAAAAGCAGTGGCAATTCCTGCCCTTCTGCCCGCCTCCATGTCCTTTTCACTGTCGCCCACCATCAGCGAAAAATCTTTTTGTGAATCATGGTGAAGTCTTTTGAGAATGGTATGAATCATTTCCGGGTTTGGCTTGGGTGTTGTTACCTGATCACTGCCGATAACATGGCTGAACGTCTCGGTAATGTTGAGTTTGCCAAGCATACGCAGGGCAAACTGGGTCGGCGCATTAGTGGCCACAGCAAGATGCACGTTATGGCGAGTTAAGGTGGAGAGGAGTTCCGCGATTCCCTCGTAGAGCCGCACAGTCTGCACGCATTGCTCGTGGTAATGCGCTTCAAAAACCTGTTGCGTTCCGGGTTCATAACGCGGAGTTTCATAAAACATCATGGCCAGGTTCTGTTGATCACGGTTGATGGCATCTGTGACATAATCCACTGAAACTTCCGGAAGATTATATACGGTTTGACGCACATGATTCACCGACGCTGTTATGTCGGCACCTGAGTTTATCAGGGTGCCGTCCATGTCAAAAATTATACTTTTCATGGCAGGAATTCTGGCTCATTGGTCTGCATTTTGCAAATCATTTTTTATTGATATTCTGCCTTTGCTTTGGAAAATGGAGAACGCTGCGGCTGGTGATTCCGGTTGAGCTCTTCTGATTTGCCGACAGGCAACGGCAGAGATGACCCCGTGGGTATGGGCTGTTGATCTTTATGGTTGTTGCTGGTATTTATTGGCGGTACGTTATTATTTCTTCCTGATTATCATAAGTTATGAAAAAAATAATGCTGTTGTTCCTTGGGCTGCTCCTTGGCCTTGTCGCCTGGAAGCTCTGGGATACAACGGTTTTACTCAATAAGCAGGTTGTCTCAAAGTTTGAAGGCGCTCGATGGGAACTTCCTGCCCGCATTTATGCCCGCCCCCTGGATCTTTATGTCGGTCGTCCCCTCCAGGTTGACCATCTTGAACAGGAACTCAAGCTGCTGGGGTATCGGGTGGCCGCAGATGGCCAGCTTGATCGGGCAGGAACGTATCGAATAAACGGCAACAGGGTCATCATCCATTGCCGCAGCTTTACGTTCAGTGACGGCAAACAGGAGGCAATGCTCATAGATCTGGTGTTTGCAGAGAATCAGATAGTTGCACTTGAAGATCATAACAATGCTCAATCCTTACCATTCTTTAAACTTGAACCTCTCCATATTGCCTCTATTTATCCTGGAGATAATGAAGATCGTCTGCTGTTGCATATTAAGGAAACTCCGGAACTGCTCATCAAGACGTTGTTGCTTGTTGAAGACAAATCATTTTATCACCACTGGGGAGTGCGACCGCTGGCAATTTTGCGGGCTCTGATGGCCAATCTCAAGGCAGGGAAAACAGTTCAGGGGGGCAGTACGCTGACCCAGCAACTGGTGAAAAACTTTTTCCTTACCAACAAGAGAAGCCTGCAGCGCAAGGCCAAAGAGGCAATAATGGCACTGCTGCTTGAGTATCATTACAGCAAAGATGATATCCTGGAAGCCTATCTCAACGAGATCTACATGGGGCAGGATGGCAAACGGGCGATTCACGGCTTTGCCATGGCTGCCAGATTTTATTTTGGTCGCAAAATTGATGAACTTTCGGCTCAGCAGATCGCCCTGCTGGTCGGCCTGAGCAAAGGCGCGTCCTATTATAATCCGCGCAAACATCCGCAACGGGCAAAGGCACGCCGGGATAGGATTTTGCATGATATGGCCGATGAGGGCTTATTAACTGCAGCCACTGCTGAGTATTTGCAGAAAAAACCATTGGGCGTGCTGGAACGGGTGCCATCAGGCATCACCCGTTATCCGGCCTTTATCGGCCTGGTACGGCAGCAGTTGAAGCGGGACTATAAAGATACCGAACTTAGCAGTAAGGGGTTAACCGTTTTCACCACTTTTGACCCTGTGGTACAGGAAGCCGCCGAAACTGCCCTGTCCAGTGTGCTGTCCTCCCTTGAAAAAGAGCGAAAGATGTCCCCGGAGACCTTGCAGGGGGCTGTAGTGGTCTCTTCGGTGGATCAGGGGGAGGTGCTTGCGGTCGTGGGCGACCGTTTTTCTCGTCAGGCTGGGTTTAATCGCGCTCTGGCCATGCAGCGGCCTCTGGGCTCTGTGATTAAACCTGTTGTCTATCTTGCCGCCCTGGCGCATCCTGAGCAGTATAATCTGCTCACCCTGCTTGAAGATACTCCGCTGACAGTACCAATACCGGGAACTAGACCATGGGCACCAAAAAATTATGATAAAAAATTCCATGGCCGCATCCCGCTTATGCAGGCTCTGGTGCATTCATATAATGTTGCCACCGTCCGTTTAGGGCTTGCCCTGGGGCTGGATCAAACCCTCGACACGTTACAGCATCTGGGTATTTCGAAAGAAATTCCTGCGTATCCATCTCTGCTGCTTGGTGCCATTGAGTTGCCGCCCATTGATGTGTTACAGATGTACCAGGCCATAGCTGCCGGAGGGTATAAAAGCACTTTGCGGGCAATTCTTGCCGTAACAAACCAGCAGAACCAGCTGCTGCAGCGTTATCCACTAACAGTCGAGCAGGCAATGCCGACAGAGGCGGTGTTTTGTTTGAACAGGGCGCTGAGAGAGGTCACCAGAAGTGGCACTGCCGCGTCTTTGCAGCGTCGTCTTCCCCATGGGATGAGCGTGGCAGGCAAAACCGGAACTACCGATGATCTTCGTGATTCCTGGTTTGCCGGTTTCAGCGGTTCGCACGTTGCGGTGGCCTGGGTGGGGCGCGACGATAATCATTCAACAGGACTCACCGGAGCCAGCGGGGCATTACGGGTATGGGCAAAGACCATGGCAGCCCTAACCATGACGCCGCTTGATGATCAGCCACCGGAAAACGTGGATTTGTACCGGGCAATCCTGGAGGCAGGTACGCTGGTGGACAACAGTTGTCCGCGTGGAGAGCTGCTTCCCTTTATCAGAGGTGGGGTGCTGCCACCGTTGAGTTTCTGTGATGCGCCGCCACCGCAGCAGCGACAAGGTCAGCAGAGACGTCACCGGGCGACATCGGGTTTTGAAAAAGCCCTGCAAGAAGGGTTGAATCAGTTATTGAGGATTTTTCAATGAAACAGTTAGGTATAACAGGCTTGGCTCTGCTGCTCTTGCTGCCCGCAGCCGGATGTGTCGGGCCGCGTTACAGACGTCCGGTGTACAGGCCGACACCAGCACCAACACCTGGCCGGCAAAGCTCGCCCCGGCAAACAGCTCGTTCAGTTGCGCCCCCGCCGGATTCCGGCGTATCCAGGTCACGGCCGTCCGTGCAGCACCAAACGGCTCCTCGTCCGGCTAACCAGGCAGTGGCCAGACTGAGCAGCCAGTCGGATATGTTTGCCGGTCAGGGTAAACTGAAAAAAGCCGCCCAGAGTCTGGAACAGGGGTTACGCATTGCGCCAAAAGATGCGCTGCTCTGGTCAAAACTTGCCCGGATCAGGCTGTTGCAGCACCGTTTCTCCCAGGCAGTTGCGCTGGCAAGAAAATCCAATCGGCTTGCCCGGGGCAACAGTACGTTGTTGCAGCGCAATAGTGCCATTATAACACAGGCACAGAATCAGTAGCCACATAACCTGTAATGGGCTGCTGAGCCGGGAGTTACAGCTGTTTCTTCCGTCCGGTGATAATGTAGAGAAGTACAGCGCCAGAGAGCATGTAGCCAAACATTTCCACGTTTTTTGTTTTTAAGACAAAGGCGATACACACGGTGATTGTGGCGCTTGCCATAAAAAATACCGGTTTGGGGATCTGTTTGAGCATAACCCTGCCAAAATGGGTAAAGCGGACGTGGCTTACCATCAGAGCTACCGAGAGCATGGCAATCACTGATAACAGGTTGGGAGGAGCAACCAGAGAGGCCCCAAGGACTATCATTGCCCCGGCCGGGCTGGGCAGTCCATTAAAAATACCTTCGGGAAGGTCGTCCCGTTGTTTATCCACAGTCACAAAACGAATCAGCCTGAACGCCACTCCGCCAATAAAAATGAGGCCAAACAGCCAGGAAAGTACACCGTCTGATTTATAAATAATATAGGCAGGCGCCAGCCCGAAACTGACAAAGTCGGCAATGTCATCCAGGTATGGCCCGAATTTAGTTCCCCCATGTTTTTCCGCCATTCTGCCATCAAAGAGATCAAAAAGCTGACCAACAATAATCACCATGATTGCCCAGGCGAGATGGTGTTGATAGGTAAGATAAAGGCTGGTTATACCACAGAAAAAATTCAAGGTAGAGAGGATATCGGCATAGAGCCGATGGGGGACGAATTTAAAGACAATAGAGGCTGTGGCAAGGATGATACAGGCAATCAGAATTTCATCGCCCAGGTCAATGACGGCCTGATTCTTGTCAAGCAGGGTGCAAAAGACAACGAGTGCAAAACAGATAATGGCTTTGATTTTGCCAAAATTATTGGCTGCGCCGGAAGAGTTAAGCAGATTTAAGAGATGGCGCACCAGAAACTGGCCGACCAGCTCAACCGTAATCAGCATCCAGACCAGCCTCGACGAGAGTATCCCGACATGGGCAAACCCAAGCAGTGGAGGGAGATAGGTGAGTTTGTCGCACATCGGGTCGAGCCATTCCCCCCATTTTGAGATGAGGTTACATTGCCTGGCAACCAGGCCGTCAACCCCGTCAAGCACCGCAGCCACAGAAAAAAGGATAATGGCTATATTCTGTAACCCCATAAGAAAATAGAGGATATAGGCCACAATGGCCATGGCCGCCCGCCAGTAACAGATAGCGTTGGGATGCAGAATACGCTGGTGCGAGAGAATATACTCCTGCACGGTTTTCCTGCGTACCATTCTAAAGCACCAGTAATGAAAACCAAGCGCTGTAGCCGCGCCAAGCACAATGACCACTATTCTTTCCATGATCTCTCTCGTTGAAGGGAGTATGCAAGTTTTTTGAAAATAAAGCAGCATATACTGGAGCTGTCATGGCCCAGTATATTTTTCCAATTACCGTTTTGCTGTAAAACCACTATGTCTGTTGAATATACAGGCAACCCGATTTTTCTCAAGGCAACTTTGCTAAAATTCTCTTTCGAAGTCTCGATAATTCTCTTAAGGGTGCCTTGAAAAATTAGAATTTTCGTTCGAGGTCAGGTAAGCGACCATCGGGAGACTCCGAGGAACAGGAAAATTAAAAAGCGCAGCATATTAGTCATATGTGAGCATTTTTCATTTTCCTGTGACGCAGAGATCGGGCGAAAAGGCAATTTTTCAAGGTGGCCTAAAGTCGAGATACACTCCATTGTGATCGCTCATATAAATGCCATCTCCATTAAAATGGTTCCATGCTCCGATATGCTTTTTCTTTATTTTTTCTTCCCAATCTTTTGAGATACACATGTGATCTACATTCTTACGCACATACCCTTTTTTAGGGTCTTTTTGTAACTTTCCACTTATGTCAAAATCTTCTTCCGTTATGCATGATAAGTTGCAAGCAGCCAATACCGAAGAAAGAAGTTCTCTGGTTATTTTGGTTCCATAGCCATTTTTTTGATTATCTCTAGTTTGGTTAAAATCACCCGCTACTATTAAGGGAATATCTCTATATTCAGATGCAATCTTCAACCAATCTGCACCTTGGAGAAGTATATTTTCTTTATGCATTTCCCAGGCTTTGTATTTCCTTGGGGCATAAGCATATTTGCCTCCATCAATCACCCCGGCATTATGATACGGAATTATAGTTGCGTATACCAACAATTCTCCAAATGGAGCATCTATAAGCGCACATGCTGTTCTATAACTATCAAATGTTGTAATATTTTTCTTAATTGACCTCTGCGTCCTTACAGAAACTAGTAAATTTGCAGGGTTAGGAAAAGACTATTATTCAATTCACACCGAAGAGTATAAAGATTTTCCAAATGAACACTGGGCTGCAATTTGGTCTAAGTGGCCAATTAAGAAAAATATTACAACATTTGATAGTTATAGAACAGCATGTGCGCTTATAGATG
>RKSL01000062.1 GCA_008633435.1 Candidatus Desulfobulbus rimicarensis
GATGTATCGGATGCATGAGGGCGCTTAAGTGGATATTTTCGTTTGTGGCGGGCAGGGCATTGAAGATATCCAGCGCCTGCTGCCTGGTATTGACGATACACAGCACCTGTTCATGCTCCATCAATCGTTCAGCCACCCCGGATTCATCCAATTCGCCGATAAAGAATTCCTCGGTCCGCTTCAGCGCCGCGTACAGTCCTGGCACGTCCCTGATGATCTCCTGGTCAACTTTCAATCCCCCGGGAAATTCTTCATTACGCTCAATCGCCGGCTGGGTCGCCGTACACAGCACTGCGGTAACGCCATAATTCCTGGTTAATTCCCTGATAACCTCCAGGCATGGTTTTAACTTTTCAACCGGGATAGCCTGCACTTCATCAAAGATCACGATACTGTCTGCGATATTGTGAAGTTTCCGGCATTTTGACGTTCTGCCGGCGTACAGGGAATCGAAAAACTGGACATTGGTGGTGACAACCACAGGCGCATCCCAGTTTTCTACAGCCAATCGTGTTTTCCAGTCAGACTCGTCCGGGATATAATTGCAGTGGTGTTCCAGCACGGCATCCTCTCCCAGCATATCCCGGAACACCCTTGCATTCTGTTCAATGATACTGGTAAAGGGAATGACATAAATTATTCGCCGCTTGCCATATTTTCGAGCATGATTCAAGGCTAAAGCAAGTGAAGAAAGGGTTTTGCCACCGCCAGTGGGTACGGTTAAGGAAAAAATTCCCGGCTCCTTATCTGCCGCCCGGAGACAATCATCAAGAACCCGTTCCCGCTGGACATTTACAGGAAGAGAACGGTCTGCCTTTTCCCGTAATGCTGTAAAATTCTGCCAGAACCGTTCATGCAGTTTCTCTATACCCAGATACCTGCCACGCTGCTCACTTCTGCTGCTATCAAGAAACTTTTCCGTATCAAGATAATCCGCATCAACCAGGCAGGAAAAGAGCATCCTGACAAAAAACTGTATCTGGAATCCCAAACGAACCTGGTCACATTGTACGCAAAGATTGTTCGGAAAATTCGGGGGGACAAGGGGGATACCAACATCAGGCGCATCTTCTGAAAGTTTATCTCTTAACCCAGAATTTTGAGAATTACACCAGTCCGGCAGTCCTCCGTGATGCCCCGCTATTAAATAAGCAATGAGCTTTCCTGCCTGTTGATTTTTGCTGAAAAGCACTTGCGCGCCGACCAGGGCATGGTTGGGATGCCCGGCGTAAAAGGGAGTAAATTCATCTGTTATGGAATTTACCCTGCGGAGGTATGCCTGCCATGCCTTCCGCCCCTTGCCTAGGTCATGGTTTAACCCGGCCAGGCAGGCCCACTCCTCTCCACCAAATGGGCGGGCACATTTTGCGGCCCTTTCTGCTACATTGTTCAAATGGTCATCAAGCGGCTGCCAGTCTGATTTGTCTGCAGATTCTGTAGAATGGGCATAATATTGCACGAGAACACCTCGTTTAATTCATATTTGTAAAAACTCCCCGACGTTTCCTTCGTTATGTTCTATGACTTCATCATATCACATATGGTTTATCATATAGTGATAGACCCCCTTATTTTTTTCGTCTTTTTTGAATACGCGAAAAACATACTGTGCTGAATCTGCAATATCTTTTGCAGGGCAGTTTGTTACAGCAGAATGCAGGTGGATTGTAGTTCCTTTGTCGTTGTGTTATTTTGCAAAAATAGGGCGCGCTTTGCCGATTGGCAGGACGATATGGGACTCATTTATATGGATGGGAATGATCGCCAGACCTGATAAATTCTGAAAATCCGGCGTAATAGTGTGTTGAAACATGCCTGTCCATAAACGCTATTCTACAGAATATAGTTTATAATTATCCGAAGAACTGGCAGGCAAAACGTTTACGGCAAATCAGCTGGGCGCAGCTACACAGCGATGTGTCAACGTTCACCACACCCCATCTTCGTCCGATCAGGCCTCCTCGCATACCGGGCTGTCGGAGTTTCCGCTTACCTGACTCGTCGGCCTGCTTGAATGAATATGGGGCACTGGGGAACGTTGACAATTTGGAGGTAATGCCAAGTTCATAGCGCCCCGGTGAACGGTTACAGCGATGGTATGGCAAGCTCACCGATCATGGTTGAGAAGAACCGGCATGAACAAAGGCAGTAACACAGATTTTGCCGGTTGGATCGAGTTGTACACACCCTGCATCATCTCCTGCCATTGCTGGGGAACAGAGCTGTTTACATCAAGCCAGCGGATGTCATCGTCGCAGCTGCTGAGGCTGCTGTCGCTGTAGAAAATAACATACTCATCCGCGCGGGCAAGGGCCAGGTTGAGGCGTGATTCGACATCCGGCGGTGTGCAGGCATCCGGGATATTGTACTCTGGCAGGTAATGAGGACGGCCATAATCGCTGACCATATATCCGATCTGCACATCCTGACTCCAGCTTGCCCGGTCGAGTTGGGGAACGACCCAGCGATATGCATTATCGAGATCCTGGTTATACTGATTGCTGACGATATCCTGTTTGCGCCATTGGTAGGCAGCTTCAAACTGCGCCTCTGTATGGTACTGGTAAAATTCTCCCAGGTCATGGAGGCTGGCATTCCCCTGTAGTCCCTGTTTAAATCCCAGAAACATGGCACCCTTGTATTCATTTGTTTCAAATATGCTGTTTGGCTTGATGTAATGATCCGGGATATTTGTTTTGGGATGAGCGGTGGCCGCGCCATGCAAGACCAGCAGGGTGATGTCTGGAAACTCCGCTTCCATGGCCTCCATAATGGTTTTAAAGCGTGATGCCACTTTATCCATATGCTCAATGAAACTGTGATCCAGGTTGCGGTAGGAGCAATTTTCAGATTCCTCTTCTTTCACCCCATTGATGTAGCAGGTGTAATCCACCCAGTCGCCCCGGTTTTCCTGGCTTTCATCGAGTTCCCATTGCTCGTAATTTTCCGGATGTGCTGTGATGTCGGCCTTTTTAGGAAACCTGAAATTTGACATATAGTTGGCATGGGTATGCTGGCCATTGGCATAGGGTTCATCATCAAAGAGGATGCCTTTAAACCCCAGATTTTTTGCAGCCTTTGCCACTGCAGCAAAGTTACTGGTGGTCTTCGTCCAGACCGCATCGTCCCAGAAATCACCGGGAAAATCGACGTCGATAACCAGAAAGTTATCGGTCTTGGTGGTAAAGAGTCCCTGCAGGGACTTCACCTCATCCCATACCCGCGCATAGGTGACATTATTACTGTTTGTATCTGCACTCATCACATAGCTGGTATACACATTACCCACCACGGAAAAACCGGAATAGGGCAACGCTTCAATCTCCTGATGATGTGCTGATACATAGGGTGGCATGCTATAATACCAGCCCAGGTAGCCATCCAGAAAAATCAGATGTTTTTGTGCAGCAGCTGAACTGAGTGGAAAAAGCATGATGATCAGCCCAAGCAGGGGGAAATAATTTGTGTTCATAATTGTATACCTTTTGAGGGAAACGGGATGAAAAAAATATTTTCTGGATTCATCTCCATTGTACCATATAGATAAAAGGCGGAAAAGCACAATCTTAACACCTGGCATCCCGTTAGATTTGCTCCCATGACAAACATGCCGGTTCCTGCTATGATGACGGCGTTAGAGTATTTGCTGCGCCGCAAGGGACACCATCGCCTTATTGTATAAAAAAACATGATACGACACGTATCAGCCAGGTAGCGTTGGCCATGTGTGTGGTGACAGCCCGATGGTATCCGTGAAATCCGGTGAACTCTGATAATGGCAACATGTTCTGTTTGTGTATATCTCTTCCCTTTAAAAAACCGTTTTCAATGAGTAAAGATCATCCATCCTACACAAAGTGGCAGGAGCAGGAACTTGCCAGAGTACTTGGCCGTTTTCCTGAGCGCAAAGCCCCCTTTACCTTTCACGGCGGTCGGGAAGTCCCCCGGCTCTCCCTGCCCGAACAGATAGACGATGACTATCTCGAGCGCACTGGTTTTCCGGGTCGATTTCCGTACACCCGGGGAGTGCAGCCCACCATGTATCGGGGCAGATTCTGGACCATGCGCCAATATGCCGGATTTTCCACGGCTGCTGCCTCCAACGAGCGGTACCGCTATCTGCTGGATCAGGGGCAGACCGGCCTCTCCATTGCCTTTGACCTGCCCACCCAGATCGGTTACGACTCCGATGATGTGATGTCTCTTGGCGAGGTGGGTAAAGTTGGCGTGGCCATTGATACGCTGGCTGATATGGAAATTCTTTTTGATCAGATCCCGCTGGATAAAATATCCACATCCATGACCATCAACTCGCCTGCCATGGTGCTGCTGGCCATGTATATTGTGGTGGCGGAAAAGCAGGGAGTGAGGGCAGACGCAATCATGGGTACCATCCAAAACGATATCCTCAAAGAATACGTTGCCCGGGGCACCTACATCTTTCCGCCCAAGCCATCACTGCGACTCATCACAAATATCTTCCAGTGGTGCGCGGCCAATGCGCCAAAATTTAACACCATTTCCATTTCCGGCTATCACATCCGTGAGGCAGGCTCAACAGCAGCCGAAGAAGTGGCCTTTACCCTGGCCAACGGCCTGACGTATGTGCAGACTGCACTTGATGCAGGGTTACAACTTGAAGTGTTTGCGCCCCGGCTTGCTTTTTTCTTCAACGCCTCCTCCAATCTTCTGGAAGAAGTGGCAAAGTTCAGGGCGGCCAGAAGGCTGTGGGCCTTGATGATGCGGGAAAAATTTGGCGCAACCAAACCTGCCACCACCATGCTCCGGTTTCATACCCAGACGGCAGGGAACACCCTGACAGCCCAGCAGGTGGATAACAATATTGTCCGCGTTACCATTCAGGCGCTTGCGGCCGTGCTTGGCGGCACTCAGTCGCTGCATACCAATTCCCGGGACGAAGCCCTGTCTCTGCCCACGGAAGACTCGGTACGAACCGCGCTGCGTACCCAGCAGATTATTGCCCATGAATCAGGGGTTGCCGACACCGTTGATCCGCTGGCCGGTTCCTTTTATATCGAGCAGCTCACTGACACCATCGAACAGGAAGCACGCGAGCTGATTGAGCGGGTCGATGAATTTGGCGGCGTGGTCGAGTGCATCGAAAATGGTTTTATCGCTTCCCGGATCGAAGACTCTGCCTATCAGTATCAACAGGAGATTGAAGCGGGCGAGAGGGTCATTGTCGGTGTCAATGAGTTCCAGGTGGACGAAAACGTTGCCGTGCCGGTATTACGAGTTGATCCTGCCGTGGAAGACGAACAGGTTTCCCGGCTGAAAGCCATCAAAGCCGAGCGCGACCAGGACGCTGTCCGCAAGGCGCTTACAGTCCTGGAGACAACTGCCCGAACAGAAGAGGCCAACCTGATGGAGCCGGTTATTGATGCTGTGCGCTGCTATTGCTCGCTGGGGGAAATATGCAATGTACTACGTTCTGTCTTTGGCGAATACCGGGGGCGGCAATGGTAGCATCAATCACCTGCCGCAGGGCCACCCTGAAAGACATCCCACTGTTGGCCAGCCATCATCGTCAAATGTTTGAAGAAATGCGCGCCATTGGAGACGACAACACTCCACAGGAAAACTGTTGCGGCCCGGTACAGGTCAGCACAGGTTTTCCACTGCAACTGGCAGGCAGCAGCGCCACGCAGACACCACCGGATTTTGGGCGTCTTGAAGAAGTAATGGCGCAAAAACTTACCCAACTTATGCCGGATAATTCCTGCGCGGCCTGGATAGCCGACAGTAACGGAAAACCTGTTGCCAGTGGAGCGGTAACGTTTATTTCCACGGTTCCTGTCCCCGAGGACCCAACCCTTGAAGTTGGCTTTCTGCACAGTGTTTTTACGGAAAAATCATTTCGGGCTCAGGGGATTGCCTCAACTCTTCTTGACCACATCCTTGATCATTGCCGCAGTAGGGGTATTTGCAGGGTACAACTCCATGCCAGTACAGTCGGACGCAGTGTCTACCAGAAAAAAGGCTTCCAGCCACTGGACAATGTCATGCTTCGCTGGCTGTAATCTCCTGTACACCCCAAAATCCAACCAACACCACTTCAGGCTCTTTAAATATTTGCCAAGACCACTGTATTGCATGACACAATCGATCATCATTTTCGCATAAGTTCTGCAATACATACTCCCCACGCCAGAAAACAGCCTTACTACACTGGTATTTCCCATCCTGTTTTGATAGAATATATGAAAACATTGTAAATGTTGTCCACCGGTCACCTTGCCAAAAACTATTTATCAGGATAATTACCTATGCCCGCACCCGCAGCAGACATTAAACAACAATATTCTGCTCACGACAATACATCTGTTTTTTTTCACATCCAAATACAACAAAAAATTCTCCCTTTTGCAAAGCACTTCAACTACAAAAAAAATGATACTATTCTATTTCGTGGAAATGATACCAACTCCTTTTATTACATCAAGAAGGGCAGCGTTGAATTCTCGTACAATCTCCGTCAGACAAAAATGCCTGTATCCATTATTAGATCCGGTTCATTTTTTGGAGTACGTGACTTCTTTGACCAGGGCTCAAGAACTCGTGATATCCAGGCTCTGGAAGAAACTGAACTCCTGGTTTTTAATCAAAAAGTTATGAAACAGATGCAACAGCAGGATCCCCATCTTTTTGCTGCTTTCATGGTCTTCCTTATGGAAGATATCTGTATAAAATACAGAAAAACCCTTGAGAAAGAACAACCTTTAACTGCGTATGCGGCATCTCTCACCAGACGACAACGCCAGTATGAAAAATCCACGGTTATACCAGAACCCCTGCTCCGATCAAAACCATGTCAACAGATTAATCAAAAAATTGAACTGTTAAAATCACAGCTCTACGACCTTGGCCATGCTTTACAGGCAAGTGACGGCGATGATATTCCTGAGCAATACCTTAAAGTAGGGTAT
>RKSL01000063.1 GCA_008633435.1 Candidatus Desulfobulbus rimicarensis
AAAAGCTCCCCAGCCGGTCTGCCCATTCAATGACGGTAAGCCCTTTGCCGCCAATATACTCCAACAGACCTGCTCCTTCAATATCATCTTCACCGGCCAGACGATAAAAGTCCATGTGGTATAAGGGAAATCTACCACTATATTCATGCATCAGGGCAAAAGACGGGCTGGTTACATATTGATCAGGCGGTATGCCAAGCCCATGGGCAATACTCTGCGTTAACGTTGTTTTACCGGCACCTAGATCGCCATCGAGAAGAATCACGTCTCCAGGCGCACTGTTTTTTCCAAGCCAGCAGCCAATGGCAGCAGTTTGTTCCGGTTTTTTTACCTGAAATTCAAATGACATCAGTTATGCTTTTTTGCTGTGTCAAACACTTTCTGAAAGCGTTTGACAGTTAAGAGGAAAAGTAAATATAACCGTAGTTCCCTTGCCCATTGTACTGGTAATTTTTGCTGTGCCGCCAAGCATATTGGCGCGATGCTTCATGGCTGTAAACCCTATCCCCTGTTTTTCGCCGTCATTGCCAGCAATTTTTGTGGTATCAAACCCGGCACCGTTATCGGCAAGCGTGATGGTTACCATGCCATTTTTCACCCGAATTTTGAAATCTAAATGCGTTGCCTGAGCATGTTTGCCAATATTATGCAAAGATTCCTGTACCAATCTATACACCAGTCTTTTTCCATCAAGAGAGGTTATCCCCTGTAATACATCCGGATCAAATGTACAGGTAATGCCACTGGCTTTGCAAAAACTCCGGACAATATTTTCAAGAGCTGCATCAAGACCAAGATCATCAATAATCACCGGGCTGAGATTTTTTGATAACCTTCTGACATTCTCTATGATTTCACTGATGTCTGCACGAAAGCCATCAAGCCGGTTACAAATTTCCGGACTATCCGGGTATTCATTCTTCATTACTCGAATCTGCAGTTTGAGTGCGGCAAGTGACTGGCCCAGCTCGTCATGAAGTTCAAGGGCGATACGTTTTTGTTCATCTTCTCTCGCATTTAACAGAGCTGTTGAGAGATTACGCAAATTCTGCTCAGAAATCTTTGACCGTTGATTGCTCTCAATCAATTTTCTGTTCTGCTCAATAACCTGTTCATGCAGCATGCTGTTTTCCCTGCTTAACACCCAGGTCTGGGCAGCCTGCCCCAGGATCATCCGCATTTGCACGACATCCCAGGGCTTAAGAATAAACTGATAAATATGACCTTTGTTAATAGCAGCAATTATATTTGAAATATCCAGATACCCTGTAATGATAATACGGATGACTTCGGGTGCAACCTGATACACCAGGCTGAACAGATCAATACCGCTCATCCCTGGAAGCGTCTGATCTGTCAGGATCATGGCAATATCTTTTTCACAGGTAAAGACATCCAGGGCATCTTCTGCTGTTGCAACAGAATAAATGGCAAACTCTTCCTTAAAACAGTTTATGAAAAGCTCAGCACTCTCTGGTTCGCTCTCAACAAAAAGAATTTTAAGTTTGTCCAGTTGCCATTGGTAGGGAAAAGTATCCATAATTTTATCCAACTACACTTCATCAAATCTGAACTGAAAGGTAAAGGCAAAATATCAATTGTTCCCGGAAGAACCTATCCACCAGCTGTTAATGAACTGATACGGCGTATAATATTTAGGCAGCGTCTCGGGCAGCTGAAATTTAGCATTATAGGCAATGCGGTGAAAGGCAAGGTACCAGTTGGGTACCACATAATAATCAAACCAGAGCACCCTATCAAGAGCCTTGCAGGCAGTGGTCAGCTCGGGTTGGGTTTTGGCATAAATAATTGCTTCAACCAGACTGTCTACAGCCGCGCTCCTCACCCCGGCAAGATTTCTTGATCCTTTCCGGCTGGCTGCAGCTGTTGTCCAGTTGTCTCGCTGTTCATTACCCGGCGACTGTGACTGACCAAAAACGTTGACAACCATATCAAAATCAAAAGTCTTAATTCTGTCCACATAAAGGGCTGCGTCAATTGTTCGATAGCTGGCTTTAACCCCGAGTTTTTCCAGATTTTTTACATAGGGTGCCATGACGCGTTCAAAAGAGGGACTGACTAGTAAAATTTCGAATTCAAAAGGCTCACCAGCCCCATTAACCAGCACATTATTTTTCACCTTCCAACCGGCATCATAGAGTATTTTTTTGGCGCGACGAAGATTAGCCCGCAGGCTGGAGGGCGGCACAGTGGTTGGCGGTTTAAGCTCATCTGTGAAAAGCTGAGCAGGCAGTTGTTCTTTAAAAGGTTCCAGCAGCTTCAGTTCGTCCGGGCCAGGCAGTCCTGTTGCGGCAAGATCAGAATTGCTGAAATAGGAGTTTGCCCGTGTATACTGGTTAAAAAACAGGGTTTTGTTCGTCCATTCAAAATCAAGAGCCAACCCTAGAGCCTGACGAACCCGTGAATCTTTGAAGATTTTTTTTCGGGTATTAAAAACAAATCCCTGCATACCGGCATTATTCTTATGTGAAAAACGCTTTTTGATCAGCTCTCCACTTGTGAAACGCCGTCCCGCAAGATCGCGTTGCCATTGTTTGGCAATATTGACAACCATTATATCAAATTCACCAGCCTTAAACGCCTCTACGCTGACAATCTGATCTTTAAAATACTTGATAACAATTGACTCAAAATTAAACATCCCCTTTCTCGCTGGATGATTAACAGCCCAATAATCAGGGTTACGGGCATAGGTTATGGATTTACCAGGGGTAAAACTTTTAACCACATAAGGCCCCGAACCCACGGGTGGGGTCATGGCTGCTGAGGTACCAGAGGGATCAAAGCCATTTTTTTCATAAAACGCCTTACTAAAGACAGGTAACTGGGATGCAATCATGTGCAGTTCCCGGTTGGGTCGATCAAAATTAAAACGAATACGATGGGTATCAAGAATGTCTGCACCGGTAATATTTTGAAGATACACCTGATAAAAGGGATGCGCCTGCTTGCTTTTCAGCACATCAAGTGAATACTTAACATCCTCGACAGTAACTGCAGAGCCATCGGAAAATCTGGCCTGTTCATCAAGGGTATAGGTGACAGATTTTTTATCTGCTGCCACAGAAATATCTCTTGCAATCAGGCCATATGCGGCAAAAGGTTCATCCAGGCTTGGTACGGCAAGGGTTTCAAATACATAACTTTCAAGTCCGAAAGGTGCGCTTCCCTTTAACGTAAAAGGATTCATTTTATCAAAGCTGCCAAGATCATGCAGCACCAGACGCCCCCCCTTTTCTGCCTCGGGAGACACATAATCAAAATGTGTGAAATCAGAGCCATATTTTAAAGAACCATCAATGGATACTCCGTGGGCAGCAAAAACAGCGCTTGGATATATCAGCACAACAAAACAGGTGTATAAGAAAAGTTGTCTTTTCATAAATCAGCGTAATAGAAAAAAAGAAAAATAGAAAAAAAGAAAACCAAGAAAATAGAAAACGATACAATCAATAATACACTCCTGTGAACATTCTATTCATAATCGAAAAATACCCGGGAGACAAGCGCATGCCACAAACATAATAGATGTCCAGAAAACCTATGCAGGGTGCCTGGAGAAATTCATTTTTTCGTTCAAGGTCAGGTAAGCGACCGAAGGGAGACTCCGAGGATTGCGAAAAAAATAAGCGCAGGCATATAATTGATATCGGAGTCTAGGCTTACCTCCGAGCATTATTTTTTGAGCACGACGCAGAGATCGGACAAAAAGACCATTTTG
>RKSL01000064.1 GCA_008633435.1 Candidatus Desulfobulbus rimicarensis
TTTTTCAAGTGGCTATGGGGTGCTTTACGGCGAGGTTTTTGTATTGGTGGTTTTTTAGGCGTTTTTTGGCTATTTTTTCTGTTTTGATATTTGTAAGTTTCTGATTTTTAAGGTAACGGCATGGATTTTTAATCCTTTGTGTAAGCTTGTATTTTTAAGTTTTTGTTTTTCATTGTGTTTTCCTTTTATTTCTTTCTGTCCGGCTAATCCGTTGTCTGCCCGCCGTTAGATTATAATGGCGCCGGGTGCTTCAAGTATGGGGTCATTATTCAGTGTCCAAGATTGTTCTATGCCTTTTTCTGTCATACGGTAAAAACGTATATTGGCATATTCGCTGGCGATGGCGAGTAGCTGGTCTATCATGCGTTGTTCTTCTGCTTGCTTGCGTTCGGGAAAGCTGACTTCAAGGTGGTATTTCTATTTAAACATCTTTTTTAAACGCAGAGATCACAGAGAAATCGCTGAGTGGCGCGGAGGGTTTTATAAAAAACTCTGCGATTCTCTGCGGCTAACTCTGTGCTCTCTGTGTTTAAAATATTGTGGTCGTGGTAGGTAGAGACAAGGCATGCCTTGTCTCTACATTTTAATAGCCCGTTCTGGGACTACAAAAAAAGTTAAAAAAAAGGGGGGGGTGGTATTTCTATTTAAACAGTTGTTTTTAACGCAGAGCTCACAGAGAAATCGCTGAGTGACGCGGAGGGTTTTATTTAAAAAACTCTGCGATTCTCTGCGCCTAACTTTGCGTACCTCTGCGTTAAAAACGACGGTGTTTTTTACCAATGGGCAGGTTGAGTTCTGCCAGTCTACTGGGTTGTTGTTGCACGAGTTTTGCTAGCCAACTGGCGGCGGGGATATTGTCTAGGGTGAGTTTGGTGGTGGCTTTGCCTGTGCGTTTGCTTTCTAATGCCAATCCATTAAGGAAGGTGTATCCCAAAAAGCGGAATCCTTCGCTAAATTCACCGATATGGGTTTTGTCGGGGTTGAATATCAAGCCTATTTCTTTGAGTGATTGTTCGGCACGCTGCGCGGCTTGTTGCGCTTGTTGGCGACTTTTGGCGAGGATAACAAAATCATCGGCAAAGCGTATTAGTTTCATGCCGGCGGCTTCGAGATCAGCATCAAAGTCTTCTAGCATGAGGTTGGCGAGCATGGGGCTAATGGGTGAGCCTTGAGGTAGCCCTGCTTGGCGCGAGATAATTTCACCATCAAATTGTACGGGGGCGCGTATCCAATCCATTATGAGTGGCAATATGGGCTCATCGGGAAAGAAGCTTTGCAGACGGTTTTCGATTTCGGCATGGCTTACTAGGTCAAAAAATTCTTCTATGTCGGCTTCAAAAAACCAGCGGTAACCTTGGCGATTGTAACTAAGTATTTGATCGCGTGCTTGCATACGCGACATGCCACGTCGATAGCCATAGCTGTGATTGGTGGAGAGTTGATCGATGTCTTTGCCTAGCGTTTCGACTACGGCGCGCTGGGCGATACGGTCTTCTAGTGGTGGGATGGCAAGCGGGCGCGGGTGGCGATTTTTTTGGCGCAATATTACGCCTTGTAGCAGGCTTGCTTGATAGTCCCCCCGTTTAAGACGCTGCGAGAGTGTCTGTAGATTGATTTGGTTGAGGCTGTTTTTGTCTTCTAGCTGGGTTTCGATATCGGGGTCAAAATCATGTACGGTGTGATCAATATAGTGGCGGATATGGGGGTGTTTGCGGGCTATGTTGTAACAGGCTTGTTCTAATGTGGCGATGCGACTGCTACGCTGGCGAATGCTTTGTGCGCTTGTTTTAGGTGGGGTTGTGCCTTGTCCATCGGGGGTTTGCAGGCGGTAACGTCCTAGTCCGTAACCGCGTCGTTCACCAATACCAGTGTATTGACCAAGTATCATCAGGGCAAGGTGTGGGCTGTGGTTGTCGGGCTGGCTGAGTTGTATATCACCGAGTACACCGCCAAAGGGGGCGAGTTTGCGGTTGTCTTTGAGTGTTTTGGCATTGTCTGTCCAAAATAGGCGGTCACTCACCTCTTGATAACTGATGAGGTTATGCGGGCAAAGTTCGGCGATGGCGGGGTCGAGGTTATACAGTGCTTTGTAGATACGGCGTTCTATTTCACCGATTTGTATTTTCCCTTGGTCGTGTATAAAAGGTAGACCACCCCCCCCCTTTTTTCGTATTTTTAATCGTGCTGGGCTACTAAAGCGTAAATGAATCGCTTTTTGTGCCTGCCAGAAGTCCAGCTCACGTTGCAGGGCTTCTTGCGCATAGCAGAACAGCTCGTCTTGATGGGTGATGTGTTGCTGACTGAAATAGTCATTTAGCCCAATAAACTCAAGGTTGCGATGAAATAATCCGTTTTGCTTGCGCCTTTCGGGGTAGCTGTGTGGCAGGCGACGTAGTTGATCTAAGAGCTTAATAAATAGCGGATAGGCTCGCGCCAGACAGAATAGATTAAAGTGGTATTCATCACCTTTGGCATAAACCGTTCTGCCCGACTCCAGCGCTTCAACCCAGATGCCCTGCTCCGCATCCAGTGCTTGCTTATCTTGCAGTAGCTCTTTTAAAAAAGGACGCAACTGTGGCTGATGATAAAATGGCGCATAACT
The DNA here is from genome assembly GCA_008633435.1 of Candidatus Desulfobulbus rimicarensis. Taxonomy (GTDB): domain Bacteria; phylum Desulfobacterota; class Desulfobulbia; order Desulfobulbales; family Desulfobulbaceae; genus Desulfobulbus_C; species Desulfobulbus_C rimicarensis. Next base: position 2,603 of record RKSL01000064.1, read on the forward strand.
CGCCTGCAAAAAACGCAGACGTATGGTGACGGCGCGAATGGGGAGGAATGCAGGCATTAGCTGATCCAGTTTTCAAGTCGCAAGGCTGAAACTCGCTGAAATTCACGGCTATTATTGCTAACCAATATCAAGCCCTGTGATCTGGCATGAGCGGCGATCATCATGTCATAAGGACCAATAGGCGTGCCTTTTTTATATAACTCAGCACGAATCTGCCCAAAATGGGTCGCTGCCTGCGTATCAAATGGCAGTATCTCCAGCCGTGCAGCCAAACCTTCAATATCTGACAGATTACGTTCTACCTGACTGGAATGTTCTGCACCAAAAACCAGTTCTCCCCAAGTAACGGATGAGATGGCAAGTTGCCCTTCATGCTGAATAAAGGCTTTGCGAACCTGAGCGGGTCGCTGTTTAATGGTGTAGATAATGATATTGGTATCGAGTAAATATTTTAACATTACAGGGTTTCCCGACATTGATCATCGGGTTGTTCTCGGTGTGTCATGAAGTCGTCACTCACCTGTGGGTTATCAAACCATTCGTCCCAGCTTTTCCCTGCCGGTGTAATAATGCGTGTATTGCCTTTGGCAATGACTGTGACCTGCTTGACAGAGTCAGGCAGGGCAACCTTTTTTGGCAAACGTACCGCTTGCGTTTGGTTGCTTTTAAACAGGGTTGTTGTTACGTTTGACATCGTGATTCTCTTTGCTTGCTTTGGATATACTTATTGTATATCCAAATATCAAGTTTGGCAAACTGGGGGGAATATGTATTCAGGGTTGTTCAGCAAGATAGATGGATGCTTCAATAATAGACAAAAGTGTTGTTTGCAGCTTTTGGTATTTTTGCTGAAAACTGTCCTTGCCATAATCAAATTCGACTTCAATCTGTTGGGTATAATATTGATTCAGTATGCAATGGCCAGTCTCTAGCGGCAGATTAGCTGGACATAGTAAATCGGGGTTCCATATCGGTTGTTTTTTGCTGGAATCACAGGCGATTTTTAATATTTTTTCAGAATCTTCATGTTTTAAACCAAGACCATGTGCAATTTTATTGCGCCAGTTCTGTAAATGGGGCAGGTTTTTTGCTTGACAAAATAAACGCTTGTGGAACAAGCAAGTGATTGACTGCTGATTCGCTTGTTTAAGTTTGGCTCGCCATTGATTACGACCATAGAAAATATTTAGTTTTGTGGTGCATTGCTTCTTACGATCAAATTGAAATAATTTGTCCTGCTGACAATTCTGCCAAGGGCGTGTTAATACCTCGTCATTAAAATATTCAAGCTCGGATTGTGCTTTTAAATCAGTATATTGAGTACGATTATTTTCCAGATATTTAAATACTGAGGCTCTTAATAATTGATCATCAAGACTTGAAGTGAGTGCGGCTGCCTGTTTTATATCCATTTCCTCCCGTGATGTTGCCTGCAAACTGGCTTCAATGGAAAACAGAGTGCGTGTTAATGCAGCTTGTGCTTGTTTTAGATGATCGCTTTCATCACAAAGCTCATTCAACAAGTCTTGTAATTTGTCAAAGTCTGTTTGCAAGTCTTTGGCATAGTCTATTTTGGGTAATTTATCGGGTATTGAACCATGCAGGTAGCTGTTTACGGCTTTTACCGCATAAGTCCATATATCATGCTGCACTGGCTGGTTTTCGTCATGTATATGGGCACAAGCTGCCCAGGCACCTGCAAAATCACCTTGCAGAATGCGTTGTTTGACCAGTGTTTTTATTTGCAGGCTTTGCTGGCGGCTGATTTGGTGTCTTTGTTTTGTGAGTATCTCAAAGGTATTTTTATCGAATTTGTCCGACATTTCAGTTTGTGGAAATTCCAGCACATTGCCCTTGCATCTAAAATAGACGCTGGCGGATAACAAACTTTTCAGATCTGCCATGCCGCCGGTATCGGAAAGGATAATATCGGTGTTTTGGGGGAAATAATTTACAAACTGCTGTATCGAATCATCAATA
>RKSL01000254.1 GCA_008633435.1 Candidatus Desulfobulbus rimicarensis
CAATTGCCCAAAACGCCGTTAAAGAACTGGCTTTGCGCCCTGTGCTTGACAAACTCCTTGGAGAATATCTCCATGGGGATGAGAAACAGGATGAGGCCAGCCGACTTCTGGTGGCCTTTGGTACCCATGCCGCCGACTTTCTCATGGACTCTCTTGGTCAGGCAGGCAGCAAAGAAGATCGGCTCAAGCTGCTCAAGCTCGCTGAAGAAATCGGCGAACCTATGGAAACCGCCCTGCGCCGGCTACTGCAACAGAAAACTCCTTGGTATGTCACCAGAAACATCATCCGTCTGCTCGGGCAGACCGGAGATATGGATTGCTTTGAAGAGGTAGCGCCTTTTCTTGAACATGAAGATGTGCGTGTGAAAAAAGAAGTACTCACAGCTGCTGCACAAATTGGCGGCAGCCATAGAAAAAATTTTTTACTCAAGGCTCTCCACTCAGTACCACCTCAACTGACAAGCCATGTTATTTCCCTGCTTGGTGATATTCCAGGAGACAGTATGGTTGTACCGCTTGCTGACCTTCTTGAAGTCCATGCTATTTACCAGAACAAACATGGCGAAGAGTTACAGATTGCCACCTGTAAAGCATTGGGTAAAATCGGTTCAATCAAGGCTTTACCTATTTTAAAGAGAATACTTGATAAACACACCCTTCCTGGAATGACCAAGGAAGAAGCCCTGCAAAATCTTCCTTTAATGGCTGCCCGGGAGGCTATCCAGCACATCAATCAGGGGAATAAACAGATTCACCAGACTAAAGTAAAAAAAGTCATGGGATTATCTCTTGCAGCTGATCATGTTTCCACAAAGGAAGCAGCGATCATCCGGCTTGCAGTGTCCGGCGATAAAAAAAATGCAGTCCGCCAACTCTATGAACTGATAGGTGAATGCGCTGCCCAAAACGACCTGGAAAATGCTGAACGGCTGCGCGAACGGTATTACGAGATCGCCCCCACGGCCCTTAATGCTATTATTCGTTCAGGAGAACTTATCGAACAGGTTCGGGGTGATTTTTTTGGACGCGGTTTCCTTGAAGTCTGGCGGCGCCTGCGAAAAACCCTGACCAATGCTGAATTCAGTGCAGTGTACCATGAGCTGGAAAATCGATCTCTGCAACCAGATGAATTACTGATCACCCAGGGGAGCAATAATGATGAATTATTTTTTATCAACCACGGCAGCATTAAAGTGTTCTACAAGCAGGGGCAACACGAAATTTTTGTCAAGAGCTTGAGTTGCGGAGAATTCGCTGGAGAAAACTTTTTTGAAGCCTCTGTCTGGACTGTCGGATTACGGGCCTTGACCCCAAGTAGAATTTCCATCCTGAAACGATCCAGCTTTGATCGATGGCACCATGAATTTCCTGGCCTTGAAAAGAAACTCAGAGCTTTTTATGACAATTCAAATGACGTGCATAACCTGCTCAATAAAAAAGGGCTGAGCCGAAGAAAATATGAACGCTACCAACTCTCCCGCAAAGTCTATATCCAGATGGTCTACAAAGACAAAAAAGAAATAGGCACTGAATTTACAGGGGAACTCTTCAACATCTCAACGGGTGGACTTGCTCTACGCGTCAGAGTGAGCAGAGAGGAAAGTGGCAGGCTGTTTCAGGGGAAAAACATGCGTATTGACATCCCAGTGGGCGGAGATACGCCACCAATAACTGTTCAGGGGCATGTCCTTGCAGTTCACCCCTTTAACCGATACAAAAACGACCACCTTATTCATCTTATTTTTACCAGGCAACTCGAACAAAATTCGCTGCAAATGATTTTGGGGTAATGCTCAGCTGTGAGTTTTCGCGCTGACAAAAAATCTATGCATATTGCTTTGTAACTGTTCACAGTTACAAAGCTGAGGAACTGAAAACGCAGAGTTATTCGCCCTGTGTGGAGTTCCCCTCAACCTGCGGTAATGGAATGACTGGTTCCCAGACAAGACGCAGGTGCAGGTTAAAAATGTCGCTATGCCGTGGTGTAATGTTCATTGTTTGCAGGGGATACTTCTGCAGATCATACTTATCTGCCACATCACTGAGTTTTTCCTGTAACTCCAGTGCAAGCGAATCTATATCTTCCTGGAGTAAGGTGACATTTTCTTTTGCACGCTGTACATCGCCCTGTTCCTTAAAAATTCTTCCGGCACTGCGTGCGCTACGCACTGTTCGATTGGCGTTGGTGACAGATAGCGCCTTCCGTCCAAACAGGGCTCCAAAAATAGTCGCCCCAATGGACAATGCCGTGTCAATACCCCGCGCCCGAACATCACTTTTTTCTTTATCCACTCTGGCCAGCGCTTTTTCCAGCCGGACTTCAAGTACCCGTTGTTTTTTAGCAAATCGATATTTTATTTTTTCAGCCTCAATTTCCTTTTTTTCCCGTAAAAGATCAGCAACCCTTTTCTGAAACTGTTTTTTGCTCTCCCCGGGCATTGAAAACGCTTTTAACGAAGCCACCTTCATCACCGATAACTTCATACTATGATACAAAAAGTCATCAAACTCTTTTTCCAGACTCCGCAAATTTTTCATCCCGGCAAAGAGTGGAGAAAGTGCGCCATAACGGCATTGTTCCGCAGGGTAATCCGAACAGACATCCTGGTCATAGGCATATTCTGCAGCTTCCTGCCAGTCAATAGTCTCGCAACTTTCCGGTACATCAATAGCCAGACAGACTTCCTGCTGTTCATCAATATTCAAGGTGTTTTTCACAAAACGTACAGTTGCTGTTCCCACAAGAGACGGCACATAATCATGGCAATCGACAGGAATGACTGCAGGCAGGTAGCATTGCGCTATTCTGGCAGATAATAATGGCGCATTGGCACTGAACGTAGATGACACCTTCGCCAAAGCTGGCTGCACCGGATTCTGCTCGGCCCCACCTGAGCTTTGTTCTGGAGTTATCAGCCTGTCAAGCTCGGCCAGGGAAACCGGCCCCTTAAGATAGGACATGGCCCACCGGGTCTCAAACACCACGGGCTCGTCCTGATGTGCAGAGTAAAGCAAGAATGTCCGGCCTCGCATATCAGCAAGTATTTCCCGAATGTTTGCCTTGCTCAACGTGTCGGAACTCCCGGCAATTCCTGCCATGACTCTATCCTGATCCTGCCGGGTCTGTAATCGTCCGACAAACCAGGTGCCTATGTTTGAAAGTCCTTTGTAATCCAGATCAACAGGATTTTGTGTAGACAGTACAACCCCCAGCCCATACGCCCTTGCCTGTTTCAGCAACAGCAACATCGGTTTTTTAGAAGGTGGATTGGCACTGGGCGGGAAATAACCAAAAATTTCATCCATGTAAAGCAAACATCGTAAGCCGTTACTCCCCTCCTGCTGTCGCATCCAGGCAATAAGTTTACCCAGCAGCATGGTTACAAAAAACATCCGCTCATCATCACCCAGATGGGCTATGGAAAAAATTGAGATCTGAGGTTTGCCGGATCTGCTGTACAAAAAATCTTCTATCCGCAGAGCCTTTCCTGCTGTCCATCCACTAAATGCAGGACTTGCCAGGATATTGTTGAGTTGCATGGCAAGATTCATGCGTTGCTGCTGGGGAAAGAACACGTCGGTTGACAACGTACCAATTTTTGCAAACGGAGGATTAACCACCGCACCAATCAGCTTTTCCAATGGGACATCCTGCTGTTTGCGCCAGTAATGCAAAACTATCGAAGAAAGGAGTATATGCTCTCTACTCTGCAAGGGATCGGCTTTAATACCCACCAGGGCCAGGATTGAACTGACTGCGGAATTGACCATGCTGGCGATAGCATCATTATCCTGCAAGACCTTTTCTCCAGGCGCTTCCATACTGTCCAGCACAGAAACCGAACGGCCAGAGCTGTACCCGGGAGTGTACACCTTAAAATCAACATTTTCACGCATTCGGCCAATTCGGCCTTTATCCTGATCCCAGGATAAAAGCCCCTGTTCCCAGGTTGCTGCAGTTTGTTCGGCCAGCTCTGTTACGGGTACATCTTTTCGGGCTGCTGCATCTTCATCAATCCATGGTGCAAAATCACGAGGAGCAAGATCTGGAAAGGAAAGCAGCAAATTTGCCATGTCCCCTTTAGGATCAATAACCAGGGCTGGAATCTTATCCAGTGCAGCCTCCTCAAGCAGATCAATACCAAGTCCGGTCTTTCCACTGCCGGTCATACCAAGAATCGCAGCATGGGTGGTCAGGTGTTTGTTCTTAAAGAGCAGGGGCTGTCGCGTGGTTTTGCCGCTTGCCGGATCAAGTTGACGGCCCAGATAAAAAAGATCCATTTTTTCATAAATACTCGCACCAGCCATGAACATCCTCCTGACAATTCATCAATTCCATTGAACTCGGCTACGGTTTCTGATTCAATAGAGAGAGCCTTGATACTTTAAGGTACCTTGAAAAATTAGAATTTTCGTTCGAGGTCACGGAACATGGGAATTAAAAAGCGCAGCATATGAATACAATGTGAGCATTTTTCATTTTCCAGTGATACAGAGATCGGGCGAAAAGGCAATTTTTAAAGGTGGCCTTTACATATACTCTATGGGGACAACCATGAATCACAGTGATCCAATTACAGAATTCTACCAAAAACAATTACCAGAAGCAGAGCGTAAAAACAACATTCTTACAACTGTATGCCCGTTCTGCAAAAAAAATGGCAGAGAAACTTCTGGCACTCTAGTGGTTTTTCTGAGCCCTGAGAGTTTTTTCCATGGATATTACCGTTGTTCAAACCGTTGCAGCCCAGGCGGTTTCTGCCTCCACTTTGCAAGGCAGAGACAAGTCAACCTTGATATTGTTCCTGGTTTTGACCCTGACAGGGAGTATTTAACCGGCCAGGTGGATTATCCAATAAAAAATCTCAACGCAGAACTTCTCGACTTCATGGGCAAGCTCACCCAAGAGTTACTCCAGCGTTTTGCAGATGCAGGGGTAGC
>RKSL01000065.1 GCA_008633435.1 Candidatus Desulfobulbus rimicarensis
ACTCTTCTGTTACCGGTATAGCCGACAATTCCACACATGATTCCTCTCCACTGTATTTTTGCCTGCACAGCAATGATTCTCTCCTTCCCGACACATCGAGCCAACACCTGTAGATCAGGAAAGAAATCGTTTATCACGAACAAACTCAATAAATACTATCACATGGCTGCCACAAAGAACACTTAAAAAAGATAAGATCGCTGTAACAACAATAATTCTCTTTACACATTGTTCAAATAACATATAATTATAGATAACAACTACAAAAGGAACAAACTATGGATAATCTGCAACGCCTCAAAGAACTCCTCCTTACCAAATCCTACAGAGAAGGGACTTTTACGTTAACTTCTGGAAAAACTTCTGACTTTTATATTGACGGCAAACAGACAACACTTGATGCCGAAGGCGGTTATCTTTGTGGACGACTGCTCTATGACCTTATTGCTCAGGAAAAGAATCCTATTGGGGCTGTCGGGGGGATGACCCTGGGTGCAGACCCTTTGGTCACAGCGGTTTCCATTGTCAGTTTTCTGGACAAAAAACCGATCCCGGCCTTTATTGTCCGCAAAGAAGCAAAAGGACATGGCACAGGTAATTTTATTGAAGGTATAAAAAATCTCCCCAAAGGATGTCGTGTTGCCTTGATGGAGGATGTTGTCACCACGGGCGGCACATTGCTGCAAGTTATAGAGCGGGTAGAAAATGAAGGGTTTAAAGTCGGCCTGGTTGTTACAGTGGTTGACCGGCAGGAAGGCGGTGCCGAGACCCTTGCAAATGCCGGTTACCCTTTAAAGGCAATTTTTACCAGAGAACAGCTCATCGGATGACCGGACTTTCCCCTTAACAGCTCTCACCATACAACTGTTATGAAGTGCAAAAAATGCGGCCAGAAACTCGAAGTGACAAGAAGATGCAGGCAGGTATGCCTTAAGTGTTCAGGGTGTAACCACGAGTATCATATCCATGAAGTGGCCTCTGAGCTAGACCGGGAAACAGAGGAGATTTTAGGACGATACACAACTCTTATTTACGACTGATGCAATGAAGACCATTAAAGTTTTTGTTCGCCCAGATAACACTGCAACCATTATTTGCCCGCGCTGTAACGCGGTAAAAAAAATTTCTGTGGTGCCTTTCAGGAACAAAAAACATCTGTTACGCATGCGCTGCAGGTGTGATGAACGCTTTACAGTACAACTCGACTTCAGAAAATCCTATCGAAAATCAACGAGTTTGCCTGGTACATTTCGAGTCATCCAGCCAAAAAATGGCGAGGGAGGCATTATCCATATCCAAAATCTGTCGCTGGGAGGGATTGGGTTTACAGTTTCCGGCATTCACCACATTGAAAAGGGGCAGATTCTCCAACTTGCCTTTACCCTCAATGACAGACATCAAAGCGCAGTAAACAAACAGGCCAAAGTCTGCACAGTGAAAAAAAATGCCATTGGCTGCCAGTTTCTTGAGAAACAGCCTATGGAAAAAGCCCTTGGATTTTACCTGCGCCCGTAATCAGCTTGTACTGTGTAGTGCTTACTGGCCACCTTGAAAAATTGCCTTTTCGCCCGATCTCTGCGTCACAGGAAAATGAAAAATACTCATATATGACTAATATGCTGCGCTTTTTAATTTTCCTGTTCCTCGGAGTCTCCCGATGGTCGCTTACCTGACATCGAACGAAAATTCTAATTTTTCAAGGCACCCTACTGTTTACTCTTACCTGCCTTTCCTCATATCACTACCTGCAAGCTGCGCTTGAATAACGGGCAGCAGTACATCAAGCGTGCGGCGATCCACAGCACTGATCCAAATCCCATCATTTCCCCCAGGATGGAAAGTATCCTTCACCTTGTCAATTTTATTAAATACCCGTAAACAAGGTATCATCCCCAGATCTAGATCGTGTAATAATGTATCGACAACCTCAGCCTGTTCCCGCCAGCACGAATTGGAAATATCAATAACATGAAGCAACAAGTCTGCTTCATTGAGTTCTTCCAGGGTAGAGGCAAAGGCCTTGAGCAGATCAGCAGGGAGGTTTCGGATGAACCCGACTGTATCGGTGATGATCACTTCAAGATCTGTGGGAAAGCGCAGTCGACGCGAGGTGGGATCCAAGGTGGCAAAGAGCATGTCTTCAGCCATGATTTCAGATTTCGTCAACGTATTAAGCAAAGTTGATTTACCCGCATTGGTATAGCCAACCAGAGAGATGACCGGCACATCATGTTTACGGCGGCGGGCACGCCTGTGGTAACGCTGTCTGGCCACGGCCTTGAGTTCTTTGCCAAGCCTGGCAATACGATCATTTATGCGACGTCGGTCAATTTCCAGTTTGGTTTCGCCCGGGCCACGGGCGCCGATCCCTCCGGTCAGACGGGAAAGTGCATCGTCACGGGTGGAAAGCATGGGAAGCAGATATTTCAACTGAGCCATTTCAATCTGGAGTTTTCCTTCACGAGACAGGGCTCGGGAGGCAAAAATATCAAGAATAAGCTGGGTGCGGTCAATGACCCGTAAATCGGTATGGGTGGTCACAGAACGAACCTGTGAGGCGCTCAATTCCTGGTCAAAGAGCAGGAGATTGGCCCCGGTACGAAGACTGAGCAGGACAATTTCCATTAACTTACCGCGTCCCAGGATAAAACGGGGATGAATTGTACGACGACGCTGGATAACCTGATCCACCACTTGCACATGGGCTGCACGGGCAAGCTCTACAAGCTCTGCCATGGAGTCTTCTGCCCGTGATTTGGAACCTGTGGTCACAGCAATAAGAATTGCCCGGTCAAGCCCCTCGTCCACCGCCCGGATCGGACGAGCTCTGGAAAATTCATCTTCAATAGTTTCAATAAGTTCAATACAGGATTGGTTCTGAGCAGACGGATGGACAGGCGGAAGTAACTGCCAGTCTTTATCATCAATCCGCCCGGGAAGCAGATGGGCGCTATACAGAAGATCCGGAAAGCCATCTTTTATGGTGAGCACAGAAATCATGTCCAGCCGAAGGCAGGCCATATCCATAATATCTTCATCGTTAGGTCCGGAACTTCCCATGGTGGTATGCACACACCGTAACCCACGCAACCTTCCTCCGGCACATCGCACCTGGTCAAGAACCGGAATCACGATTCGATCATGATCACCAACAATGACAGTTTCAACCTTGCCGGAACGGTGAATGAGCAGGCCAATCTGACGGTTCAGCTCAGTGGTCAAGGCCGCCATGGCTCGGGAAAGTTCGCGACTGATGACCTCTGTTGGCGATATTTTTTTCTGACCCAGCCGTTCAAGTTGTTTGAGCTGTTTTGTTTTTAATCCTGCCCTGTTACCAACGACGTTAATAGGACTATCTCCATTTTTTTGTTTTTTCTATTTATTATTTTTTGCGATCTTCAGAATATACAGACAGCAGTGGGCATGGCCAGGAAACCAGCACGTCAAAGCTTAAGAGCGCGTATATTCACGCCCCGCTACTTTCAGCAAAACGCAGTGCCGGGTGTCCGGGGAAAAGGAATGACATCCCGGATATTTGTCATGCCGGTAACAAACTGCACCAGTCGTTCGAACCCCAGACCAAATCCGGCATGGGGCACAGAACCAAATCTGCGCAGATCCAGGTACCAGTCATACTCCTCCTGGGCCAGGCCTGCCTCTTCCATCCGTTTTTGCAGAATCTGGAGACGTTCTTCACGCTGACTGCCGCCAATAAGCTCGCCGATACCCGGCACCAAAATGTCCATGGCGGCAACGGTTTTTCCATCATCATCAAGACGCATGTAAAACGGCTTAATGGCTTTGGGGTAATTCGTGACAATAACAGGTCGTCCGGCCAGCTCTTCACAGAGAAAACGTTCATGCTCAGCCTGCAGATCAATTCCCCAGTTCACAGGAAAGGCAAAGTCTTTGCGGGCTTTCTTCAGCTCGCCAATGGCTTCAGTATACGTCATCCGGATAAAACTCCTGTCTGCTGCCCGTTCGAGTTTTTCAAAAAGCCCCTTGCTGACAAATGTATCAAAAAGGGCAAGGTCATCGCTGCACTCATCCAGGACTGTGGTCAACAGCTCACCAATCAACTCTTCTGCCACCGCAGCATTACAGCTAAGATCACAAAAAGCCATTTCAGGTTCCACCATCCAGAACTCTGCCAGATGACGACTGGTATTGGAATTTTCTGCCCTGAATGTCGGCCCAAAGGTGTAAACCCGGCCATGGGAATGGGCGTAAATTTCTGCCTGCAGCTGACCGCTTACGGTCAACCCGGCCCGTTGACCAAAAAAATCATCGACAAAGGGATTTTGTTGCTGCAACTTTTCAGGGTCAAGGGCGGTCACGGTAAACATCTCCCCTGCCCCCTCACAGTCTGAGGTGGTTATGATTGGCGTATGTATTTGAAAAAAACCACGCTCATTAAAAAAACGGTGTACGGCAAAACTTAACGCAGAACGTATTCGCATAACAGCACCCAGCGCATTGGTTCTGGGACGAAGATGGCTGATTGAGCGTAAAAACTCAAAGCTATGCCGCTTTTTTTGCAAAGGGTACACAGCCGGATCTGCGTCACCAACCAGAGTAATGCTTTCTGCCTGCACCTCTACAGCCTGCCCTTTGGCAGGAGACGGTACCAGAATTCCCCCGACCAAAACACTGACGCCGGTGGCAAGCTGTTTAACTATTGTCGTATAATTTTCAAGCACTGACTCGGCAACGACCTGGATGCCGGCAAGACAGGAGCCGTCAGTCACTTCAATAAAACACAGGTTTCCAGAGCTGCGACAGGTTCTCACCCATCCCTGTACTTCAACGCTTTGTTTGAAAGGCTCAAGCTGCAGCAATTCTTTAATGGTTGGTTTCATGATTTCCCAAAAGGTAAAGAGAGTTCAACGGGTATTTTCACGGTTTATCACACACCTGCTCCATCAGGATCATCTCGCCCTTTGCTGCAAGTGTATCTGGAGCCAGGTTTTTCCGCTCAGTAACATGGTGGGCTACAGCCATGCATTTTACCGTAAACAGAAAAAAAACAGGGGCGTTTACTTCAGACAATGTTTCGAAATTCCCCATACCCTTGCTGATAATAATGTCAGCATCTGAAAAATAATCAATGAATTCATTGCTGCAATCAGCAAGCGGCGTGCCCGGGCAACTGGTGCCATTGGTTATAACTGGACAAATTTTATCAAGTTTCACTGCCTGAGCATCAACAAGGGTTGCATCATTAATAATTGGCCCATGACGTACTGCAGCAGTTACTGTGCAGCCCTGCCGCTGAAGTTCTTTAATACACAGGCCATCAAAAACTATTTCTCCACAGTTATCACAGAGATAGAGTACTTTTGTTCTTGTTCTTGTTTTTGACCCAGCATCGATAATTTTTCGCCGCAAGGATGGATAGTCATCCACTGCAAACGCACAGCTCAGGCAGGAAGCCATGGTTTCGTCTATATCGAATTCATGCTGAGCCGCATAATCAATAATGTTGCCACCAATCGCCACCCGCAGGGCAGCTCTGAGCGGATCGTCTGCGGCTGCAATTTGTTGGGCCATGGACTCCTGCAGGCCAAGGGCGCAAAGATTACTCTTCTGTTTGATCGTGGCAAAAGGATCGGATGTCCCCAGCACTTCGGCCATTTTAGCATACAAAGTGATGGCATTTACCGGCGGTGAACTCTGCAAATCAACCGTTGCTAGAAACTGCCCTGCCGCCTCAAGAAGGTCGCGTTGCAGAGCCGTATCAGCTGCGGCCAACTTGCCTGTTGAACGAGCCTGTCTAATAAAACAGACCAAACAATCAAGAGTTGTCTGCATAGTTCAATCCATGGAATCCAGAAAATTATTGTACAGGAGTAAGAAGATATTCAGAGCGAACATTGCCAAGAGCTGCAAAAACATGCTCCCGGCTGCCAGGAATTTTCGTATAGAGATGCTCGACCAGTTGCCTGATATCATCGCGTCGGGTTTTACCTGATAAAGGGCAGTTTGATGAAACAGGGTGCAGCCCCAGACGGTTGGCAATGGCAATAATGGATTTTTTACGAAGATAGGCAAGTGGCCGGATAAGTGCCAGACGGCCGGAAAAAAGATCCTGTCGGGGCCTCATGGTGCTGATATTCCCGGCACAGGTCAGGTTAAGAAAAAAGGTTTCCACAATATCATCTGCGTGGTGACCAAGGGCAATGGAGGTAAATCCATGTTTACGGGCATAGGCAAAGAGCTGATGACGGCGACTTCGGGCACACTGGAAACAGACAGCTTTTGCTGAAACCTTTGCCTGGCTCGCTGATACTGGCGCAGGCTTTTCAGCCGCAAGCACCTGACAGGAAATATCATGGTGGCCAAGTTCACGGCAAATCAAATCAGCCACATCACTTCTGCTGCCATCTTCTGGCTGCATGTCAAGGTGCACTGTCTGGAGATCATAGTGAACTGGCGCTTTGTTCCGCCACCAATGCATAAGCCAGGCAAGAACCAGAGAATCAACGCCACCAGAAACAGCAAGCAAAACCCTGTCACCATCAGCAAGCATACGATAATCCAGCATTGCCCTGCCAATGTTTCGGTTTTCAGCAGCTGTCAGTAAGGATTTCATCTATTTGCGCGAAGATAACGGCAATCTTCAAACCTGTCGCGTACACCTTCTTTCAGCAGTTGCTCAGATGTTATCCAGGAAAAGCCCCGCTCTCTGGCTGCGTTAAAACTGAGCAGATTTTCCATAACTGACTGTTGGGTTTCATCAAATGAGCCGCGGCAGAGTACAGTGCCATCAGGCATGGAAAAAAGCCGGTAATCAAAGGCAACTGAAGCGGGATCCTGGGCAGAATAAAGACTTCCGACCCGATCTTTATAGCGACGAAGAGTAGTTTCGAGCACCGCATTACAACTCAAGCGCTCAGCAATTACCTGGGCACGCTCAAGAGGCTGAGCCGGAAGGTTGGTATCCATGCCGGCAATCTGACCGTCACTGACAAGCCGGACATCTGCTCTACTGATAAGCTGCTGTTGCAGAACCCGATCAAACACTGGAATACCATCATTAAGCTGTTGCTGCTGTGCAGCAGGTACAGCTTTATCAAACTCTACAAAAGTGGTTGCCGGCAAAACAGCTATACAGTTGACAGCAAAACCCGGGTCTTCCTGATCGGCACTGGAAAACGACTGCTTGCCGGAGCAGGAAATTAACAGGGAAATACAACCTAGAAAGCCAACAACACAGGTAAAATATTTTGATATCACAAGACTCCTCCTTGAGCAACAAGGTGATAAACCAGCCTGGCTGGACTATAATCGCCAACCACAAAAAGCTATGAAAGTCGGTCGTACGGCAAGGCACGCTCACAGCTGCTGCGACTATCAGACAAAATGAGCACAGACAGCCTTGAAAAATCAGAATTATCGATCGAGGTCAGGTACTCGTAAACCCCGAGGCATGTGAAAAATTTACCATAGATATTTGAATGATATGCCGACGATACAACATTGAGCATAACAGAAAAACAGTCGAGGTAAACAGGGTTACGAGATTTCGAAAGGTATTTCTACAAGATTGCCTACAGTAATCCTTTAGACGAAAGCGCACCTTTGAGTCCGGCCAGTGGACTGCTTGCCTGTCCCATGGCTCTTCCCAGGGATTTAAAAACAGCTTCTATAATATGGTGAGCATTTTCTCCATGGAGGAGGTCAGCATGTAGAGTTAACCCACAATGAAGTGATAACGCCCTGAGAAATTCGGGGACAAGAGCAGTATCAAAAGCCCCCACTTTTTGATCTTTAACATGAACATTATACCATAGAAAGGGACGATTGGAAAAATCCACGCATGTTCGAGCCAGGGTTTCATCCATAGGTACATAGGCATGACCATACCGATTAATAGCTGATTTGTCGGCAAGTGCCGTGGCAAAGGCCTGCCCAAGACAGATTCCAATATCTTCTACAGTGTGATGATCGTCTATATATATATCACCGCTCGCCTGTATACTCAGATTAAAAAAACCATGCACAGTAAACAGGGTCAGCATGTGATCCAAAAAACCGACCCCTGTTTTTATGTCAGCTTTTCCAGAGCCGTCAAGCTGAAGCACAACACAAATATCAGTTTCCTTCGTCTTACGTTCGACTTTGGCCTTGCGGGGAGGTTGACCAGTCATTTTTTACTCCTGAACATCATATTTACGGACATTATCCTGTTGCAACATACTTGAACTTAAAAATAATATCGTTTATACTATTCGAGCTGGCAGAGATTGGCAACAGTTCTTGTCGAACCAGCCGTTATTTTAACTTTTGTTTTTTTAACACTAACCTGCTAATTTTTTATTGACATGGCTATAAAATTATTATTATAGTCTCTGCCTGTTTATGGAAACAATTGAGCGGGAATAACTCAGTGGTAGAGTGCAACCTTGCCAAGGTTGACGTCGCGAGTTCGAATCTCGTTTCCCGCTCCACTGATACTCCAAGGTTCGGACAACGTTCGAACCTTTTTTTGTTAAATATTTGAGGCTCATGTATGAAAACCTATTATACGCCAGTCGATAAGATTGATCGTAAATGGTACGTGGTTGATGCCGACGGAAAAGTCCTTGGCCGTATAGCAACGGAAATAGCCCGTCGTCTTCGCGGTAAGCATAAACCTACATTTTGTAACTTTCAGGATAATGGAGATTTCGTTATTGTTATCAATGCCGATCGAATCCATCTGACCGGTAACAAATGGGATCAAAAAGTCTACTATAAACATAGTGGTTATATGGGTGGTATTTCCAGCCAGACAGCAAAGGAAGTACTGACCAAGAGTCCCGAAGATCTGATTTACATGGCCGTAAAAGGAATGCTGCCTAAAAATAAACTCGGTCGGGCTCAGCTCATGAAGCTGAAAGTGTATGCCGGAGCCGAACACCCCCATAAGGCTCAACAGCCTGAAATCTTGGATATATAACGGAGCTGACTAGTCATGGCGCAGGAAAAAACATACGCGACCGGCAAACGTAAATCTGCTATTGCCCGGGTTTGGATCACCCCCGGCAGTGGTCAAATACAGATTAATAAACAGCCCCTTGCAGACTATTTTGGAAATATCTTTTTTGAGCCTAAAGTTGATAAACCTTTTTCAGTGACAGAAACCACTGATAAATTTGATATCATGGCCACGGTTAAAGGTGGTGGAAAATCAGCTCAGGTTGATGCTCTGGTTCATGGAATTTCAAAAGCACTGCAAGAGTATAACCCTGAATTACGTGACTCTTTGAAAAAAGCAGGTCTTCTTACCCGTGATTCGCGAATTAAAGAACGTAAAAAATATGGTCAGCGTGGTGCACGTGCCCGCTTCCAGTTCTCCAAGCGTTAATTCCGGAGATTTTACAACGAGATATTTCTCACTTTTATTTTTTGTTTTTTTATTTTTTTGTTTTCTTAAGGGAATAACGACTCGTTCGTTATTCCCTTTTTTGTTTATTTTGCAGAGGATACGACCATGTTGAAAACAGGTATAATCGGGGCATCAGGATATACAGGAGTTGAACTTGCTCGAATACTCTCCAACCATCCTGAGGTTGAACTCACTGTAGCCACTTCAAGAAAATATGCAGGACAACCGCTTTCTGAAGTTTTTCCCAACCTGAGAAAGCGTGTCGATATTGTCTGTGAGAATTTAAGCGCTGCTGAGTTGATTTCCAGAGCCGATTTCTTTTTTACTGCTGTGCCACATAAGACGGCCATGGATATTGTTCCACCTTTGCTTGAAGCCGGAAAAAAAGTTGTCGACTTGAGCGCAGATTTCCGGATCCGTGACGTTAGCGTTTATGAACAGTGGTACCAACAACATTCCAGTGCAGAACTGATTAAGGAGGCTGTGTACGGACTACCAGAACTGTATCGGAATGAGGTGAAAAATGCCCAGCTGGTTGCCAATCCCGGGTGCTACCCTACCTCAATAACCCTGGGACTTGCCCCCCTGTTGAGAGAAAAGCTTATTGACCCTGCCACCTTAATCATTGATTCAAAATCCGGAACTTCCGGCGCAGGCAGGTCAGCCAGTGTCGGCACCCTGTTCTGCGAAGTAACCGATGGTTTCCGGGCATATAAGGTGGGGGGAAGTCACAGACATATACCGGAAATCGAGCAGGAGCTCTCTGCGCTGGCAAGTGAATCAGTGACCATCTCGTTTACCCCGCATTTGCTCCCTGTCTCTCGCGGTATTTTGAGTACCATGTATGCACAAACAGCAAAAGAGGTGAGTGATAAGGAATTACAGAAGTTATATGAAGACACCTACAGGGATGAACCCTTTGTCCGTGTCTGCCCATCCGGATCATTTCCCGCAACTCAATATGTCCGGGGCAGCAACTGCTGCGATATCGGCATAAAGACTGATCCGCGTACGGGACGGGTGATAGTGCTCTCAGCTATTGATAACATAGCCAAAGGTGCCTCAGGACAGGCTGTCCAGAATATGAATCTTATGAATGGCTTTCCAGAAACCTGTGGTCTTATGGGCGCTCCTTTTTTTCCGTGATACTGTGAGCGAGCGTAATATCCGCCTGTTGATAGCCTATGACGGTACAGACTATTGTGGCTGGCAACGCCAGAACAATGGTAAAACCATCCAGGGAACACTTGAAGAAAAAATTTCCAAAATTACCGGGGAGCATATAACAGTTAATGGTGCAGGGCGAACCGATGCAGGTGTTCACGCCCTGGGCATGACTGCAAATTTTATGACTCAAGTTCAGATGTCGGCTCTGGCCTTTCATAACGCGTTGAATTCAATGCTCCCCAAAGCCATACGCATCCTTGCAGCCACTGAAGAAAACATATCTTTCCATGCCAGATACAACGCGACCGGAAAGACTTACAGCTACAGTGTTTTTACCGGTTCTATCCAACCACCCCATGACCGCCATTATTGCACCCACAGTCCACAGCAGTTTGATCTCAATAAGGTTCAATCCGGATTGAGATACATGCTTGGCAGCCATGATTTTTCAAGTTTTGAAGCCTCTGGCTCAAGAGATACCACCCGAACTGGAGGACGCGGGGCAGTTCGGACGCTTTTTAAGGCTGAATGTACAGCAAATCCTGAAAAACAGAACTATTTTACCTTCACCTTTACAGGCGATGGCTTTTTGCGACACATGGTTCGTAACATTGTGGGAACGTTTTTTTGTGTCGGCTCAAACCGCATTGCCCCAGACGAAATACGAACCATTTTAGCCAGAAAAAATCGACAATACGCCGGCCCGACAGCCCCTGCCTGCGGCTTATTCCTGAAAACAGTCTATTACTGCCCTCTGCCGCGTCATAACTCAAACACATAACTTTCTGCTCCCCAACCCCAGCTTGCGCCCATGTTTATCACCCGTAAAACTCTTATATTGGCCTCCGCATCCCCGAGAAGACGTCGCCTTCTCACAGATATTGGCCTGAAATACCAGTGCATTCCAGCAGACATTGACGAAACACCCTTTGCCAGCGAAAAGCCCATAGATTTTGCACGAAGAATGGCACTGACCAAGGCTGAGACGATTGCCAAAACTCGTCCTGATGCTTATATACTTGCCGCTGACACAGTGGTCACAATAGACGGGTTGATAATTGGCAAACCAGCTACAGCTCAGGAAGCCTTGAAGACGTTGCAACGTCTCCAGGGGACTACCCACTCGGTTGTGACCGGTATAGCCCTGCTTTGCGTAGATGACCATTGCCTGGAGAATACCTGCAAGACCACAGAGGTTGAATTCAGTTCCTATGCTGATCAGGTTCTTGTTGCCTATATCAGCACCGGAGAACCGCTGGACAAAGCAGGGAGTTATGGCATACAGGGAAAGGGTGGTTTTCTGGTAAAAAACATAGAGGGCTCATGCTCCAATGCCATAGGAATGCCCATGAACACCTGCGTTCGTCTTCTTCTAAGCCATGGGGTCATCTCTGCACTATCCGCCACTACCGACATTACCTTGACATCCTGGCTCAAGCCATGATAAAATTGGATACTTTCGCCTTGTAACATACAGTTACAGATACAAAATTCCTGGTACCTGCAGGTTTTTATGGCCAGGCTAAAACTTTTGCCATCTGTTGTTGCTCAACCTCAGCCGGGCACACAGCTCAGACAGTTAATATCTTTACAGGGGATTCCAATTCATGAATATTGTATCAATATAAACAATCCAGCCCCTTGTATTGTACACATAGAGTAAATTCTTCTCAGCAATTCCCGGAGAGGTCTCAAACGACGCAATAGCGTGATGTATTAAAATAGGTTT